>DASPGQ010000221.1 GCA_035620555.1 Vicinamibacteria bacterium | reverse complement strand
ACGTAGGGAACGGCGTTGATCGAGAAGCGACCTTGCTCGACGTCGGTGGATTCGTGGTCAAGGAAGACGACGTCGTAGCCGAGCTCACGCAGCTGATCGGTGTGACGCCTCAGCTGCCGAGCTTCGGTAGGTAGACTTTCGTCCGCCAATCGGGTGGCGACGACCACTTGGTCGTCGAGGAGGAGGAAGGACTGATCGATGTGCTGAAGGAGAGGGCTCTGCTTTTCATCACCGATGACCACGATTTCGGCATCTCCGAACGTCCGTGCGATATCGGCCAAGACCTCCTTTCGCGTCACGTTGCGATTTCGAGCAGCGTAGGCAGCGATGGTGCGCGTCACCACGTTGTACCCGACGAAGACCCTCGTGCGCTCTCCCCGCGAATCGAAAGCCAGGTTGCCCCCCTCGAAGGCGAACGGAGCTTCCATGACCGCATCCCGCCCAAAGGCGATCTCGGCCACGCGCTTGCGATCAATGGACATCTGGCTCTGAGGTCCCATCGATGCATCCATCCGCATGCCGACGACGAACCGCAGTTGCCCATCCTGGAATATGGGCTCGCCGAGATCCTGGGCCCAGACCTCGATCTCGACTTCGGGATCGGTGACGACATGCAGCTGAGTGGCCCGCTCGCCCGCGAGCTTCACGGCCCTTTGTCCGAAGTCCCGGCGGTCGACGCGAGTCGCCACGTGAATTTTCGTATAGCTGGGGAACGCCGCGAGCACGTCCTGGAAGACGGCCTCCAAGAACCGGGACAGGGCGGCGCGGCCGAGCCCGTCGTGAGCCGCGTAGTCCATCGTGCCCGCGGGCAGAGTAATCAGCGCGCTTTCGAGAGTCCGGCGAAACTCTGGCCGAACGACCTCGATCGGGTCTGCCGGCTTCGGCTCCTCGAAAGCGCTGCTCCGTCGCGCGAAGACACAGACCGAACCGAGCGCGAGGAGGTCGCGGCGGGAAACGAGAGCCATGCTTAGAGTCTAGCGTAGCCCGGCTCGGGACAGGAACGGCGGGTGAGGCTCGAAGGCCCCACCCGCCGTCTTAAACGTAAGCGCAGCTAGAACTGGTAGCGAACGCCGATCTTGAACGTCCTCGGATCCAGGGTGGCGATGATGTTGTTGAAATTGCCACCCGTACGCAGGCTGAAGTTCACCTCGGAGTTGCTGTTGAACAGGTTGTAGATGTCCAGCATCGCCGAGATCCGGCCACGGCCGACGGCGAACCCTTTCTCCACGCGCACGTCGGTAATGACCACGTCCTCGGAGCGGTTCTGGTCGACGTTGCTGAGAAAGACCTGACTGCTCCCGGACCCGGGAATGTTGACCGTATGGATGGGTGCCCAGGGCCAGCCGCTCTGGTAGCGGAAGTTGCCGGAAAGCGCGACCTCCACGGGGAACACGTAGCGCGCGAGCAGCCGGGCGCCCCAGTTCGTGTTGTCCTGGCGGAACGGCACATCGAGGCTGTGATTCTGCCAGCAGTTCGACGCCCCTCCGAGGTCACAACCGACATCGAGCGGATCGGCATCGAGCGGGCTGGTGCTTTCCCCGGTGCCGCGTCGGAGCTCGTCGCGCCACTGGTAGTCGAAGCTGCCCTGGAGGAAGAAGCTGCCGGTAAACCGCCGGTCGAACGCCACCTGGATCGTGTCGTAGTTGCCGTCGCTCCCGGGGAAGGTGTCGATGACCTGGTCCTGAGCATTCGCCGCCGAATCCGGAACCCGCTGCACCCTCAAGGGTTGCCCGGTAAACGGATCGGTCGGGCAGGGGAATACCGCGTCACCACAAGAGATACCCTGACCGTTCAAGAGTGGCAGCTGCTGTGCCCGGTTCCACTGGCCGTAATCGTTTCGCTGCTGTTTGCGGACGTACGAGAACCGGATCGACGTGTCGGTGACGATCTCGTGCTCGACCGAGCCGCTGAACTCGTCAGCGTAGGCGGGCTTCAGATCGGGATTGACGGCGGTTCCCGAAGCGCCCTCGAGGCTCGACCCCACCGTTCCCGACTGAGTGACGATGTCTCCGAGCTCCTGAGCGCCGTCGAAGAGCCCGTTCTGGTTCTGGTCCAGGAACTTGAATCGAATGAACGCCACGTTCGCCGGGTTACCGGGGGATAGCGTATCGGCGATGTTGTTGTAGTAGCGCCCGTAGTGCGCCTTCACCACCGTCCGGCCGCTGCCGCTCAGATCGTACGTAACGCCGAGACGAGGAGCGACGTTGTTCCAGGTGGTGAGCGTCTGCCCTTGAATGGTCCCGGTGGGGAAGAAGCTCGAGAAGAAGGGCGTCAGCTCGGAGTCGAGGTAGTAGGCACGCTGCCGGCCGAAGCGGAACCCGAGGTTCAGCGTGAGCCGGTCGGTCGGGCTCCAGGTATCCTGAACGAAGAACGCCGTCGTCGTATTCCGGTTGTCGGCGCTGACGGCGCCGTTGTCGGGGACGCTGAACAGCGCGATCTCGTCCACGTTGTTCGGGCGTCCGAGCTGGCTGTTGTCGAAGTAGCGCAGGGGACCCGAGTTCGAGTTGGAGCCATACTGGGAGCTATCGATCTGCCAGTCGAAGCCGAACTTCCAGTCGTGGCTGCCCGCCTTGTTGGGGATGTAGTAGTTGAGGGTCGCGGTGACCTGCGGCTTCCATCGATCGAGGGTGAAGGGCGGATTGGTATTGTTCCAGCCCGCGCCCGCTCGGATATTGGTCGCCTGGTCGATCCGCGGTGGGTTGGAAACGGGATCGACCGCCGGGACCATCGGCCAGCCGAAGCCGAAGTGCTTCACCTGGACGTTGCTGAAGGCCTGATCGTTCCAGACCCGCTGCCACTCCGCCTTGTGGACCCAGGACCAGCTCGCTTGCGCGAGGATGGACTCCGGTGGGATGACCGCCGAGAGCCCCCGTACGGGCTTCTCCTTGAGCTGGTACTGGCTGTAGCCGATGAACTGATCCTTGTCGGTGATCTGGAAGGTCACCTTGCCGCCGAACTGATCGAAATCTCCGATGTCGGTGGCAACGCTCGGGTCCACACCGGAGATCTGCTTGTCGATCTTGAAGTGGTTGTAGAAGCCGTAGAACCACGCCTTGTCGGTCACGATCGGGCCGCCCACGTCGAAATGCGTTTCCCAGAAGAGAAGGTTGGGATTGCCGGTGAACCCTCTCGCCCTCGTCGCGTCGTCGATATTGTCGGAGACGAAGCTGTCGTCCTCGTAGTCTCCGTGGAAGAGCCCGGAGAACTCGTTACCGCCGCTCTTGAGAGTCATGACGACCAGCGATCCCGGTGAGGTCATTTCCACGTCGGCGCCGGCCGCCGAAGTCGTGAACTCGTCGATGGAATAGTAATCGTAGTAGAAGCCGGTGCCGCTCGTGCCCTCGGTCGAATCGACGCCATCGGAGATCACGCGGTTCTGGCGCCGAACCCCGAAGCTCTCGTAGCCGATCTGCTGGCTCTTGTGGCTTCCGCCGACGTCGTAACCGCGCATGCGTACCCCCGGGGTCTGTCCGAGCACCGCCCAGACGTCGGTGGCGCTGGGAACATCCTGGAGCTCCTCGCGGCCAAAGTCGTTGCTGAGCGCCGTGTTTCGCACATCGACCACCGGTGATTCTCCCGTCACGGTGACCGTCTCGGCGATGGTCGCCACCTCGAGCGTCACGTTGATCGTCACCGTCCGATTCCCCTCTACGAGGATCCCTTCGCGGTTGAGCGTCTGAAAGCCCTGAAGGTCGAAGCGAAGATCGTAGGATCCACGCCTCAAACCACGAAAACGAAACGTACCGTCTGCGAGGGTCACCGCGACCTGTTCGCCCAGCACGGCGGCGCCGGTCATCGTCACCGTGACGCCGGGCATCGCGAGGCCCTGCGCGTCCGCGACCGTTCCCTGGATCTCACCCGCGGTCTGAGCCGCGGCGAAAGAACCGAAAATCAGGAGCAGGGACGGGAGCAGGGCGATTAGTTTTCTCTTCATGGAAACTGCTCTCCTTTCTCGTTTGTCGAAAATCGACGGAGCCGGGCAATTCCAAAAATTGAAATCGCGCGCGCCGACGGACACCGTCGACGACGTATGTCTCGAGACGAGTTGTGCAACGCTTGTGCCACGAGTCGGCAACGCGACCGCTTCGAACAAACGTTGGTGAACCAGCGAGTTGGCCAGCTGATGGGTGAGCGGATACCCGAGGAAAGAATCCGAGACTTCGGATTCGGCTACGTGATCTTGGACGCGGTCTCTAGTGATTTTGGAACGTTGAATCGTGCTTCAGTATTTTGAATAGTAACAGCCACTGTCCTGAATAGAGTGGGCTCGTGCTAACTTGACTCATGCATCGGGTCTTGCTGTTGCTTCCCACCTCGACCTACCGTTCGCGAGACTTCTTGTATGCGGCCGATCGACTCGGAATCGAGGTCGTGGTCGCATCGGAGGAGGCGAGCACTTTCGAGCCGCTTCAGCAAACCCGACTTCTGACGATTGATCTCCTAGACCCCGCGGGAGCGGCCGAGCGAGTCTCGCGGTTTCACGCGCTTCATCCGCTGAGCGCAATCGTGCCCGTGGACGAGGAATCCGCTGTCGTCGCCGCTTCCATCTCTTCGCGTCTCGGACTTCCCCATCATGGATCTCTCGCGGCTGAACGGGCCCGCTCGAAGCATCGCATGCGAGAGGCGCTCGCCTCCGCCGCAGTTCCATCTCCACGATTTCGCGTGGCGTCCACGGCGGAGAGCCCGGTTCCTCTCGGGGCGACGTTGCGGTACCCGGTCGTCCTCAAGCCGGTGTTCCTGTCGGGAAGTCGCGGGGTGGTTCGCGCCGACGATGTCCAGAGCTTCTCCGAAGGATTCCAGTGGCTTTGCGAGTTGCTGTCCTCACCCGAGCTCAGGAGGCGAGGCGGCGAGCAGGCCGAGCTCGTTTTGATCGAAGACTTCGTTCCCGGTGTCGAGGTTGCCGTCGAAGCGCTTCTGACCGAAGGTCGCTTGCAGCCGCTGGCGCTCTTCGACAAGCCGGATCCGCTCGACGGCCCGTACTTCGAGGAGACCATCTACGTGACGCCCTCGAGGCTGGACCAGTCTGTCCAGGAAGACATTCTCGAAGTGACGACCCGCGCCGCCGAAGCTCTGGGACTGCGGCACGGTCCAATTCACGCCGAGCTTCGATTGCCCGAGGGCGGCCGCCCGACGGTCATCGAGATCGCCGGACGCTCGATTGGCGGTTTGTGCTCCAGGGTCCTTCGATTCGGTCTGGGGCTTTCTCTCGAAGAGCTGATACTGAAGCATGCGATCGGAGAAGACGTGAAAGGAATCAGCCGCGAGTCGCGAGCGGCGGGCGTCATGATGATCCCGATACCGAAAAGAGGGGTTCTCGAGGAAGTGACTGGCCTCGCCGCGGCGGGCGCCGTCGAAGGAGTGTCCGAGGTGGTCATCACCGCCCATCGGGGACAAAGGTTGATTCCGCTTCCCGAGGGATCGAGCTATCTCGGGTTCATCTTTGCCCGGGCCGATATGCCCGGAGAGGCGGAGCGTGCTCTGCGGGACGCCCACCGCCGGCTCGACTTCAGAATCGAGTAAGAATCCGCTTACTTGGCCGGGCTGTAGTAGGGGTTTCGTCCCGAGGCGTGATCGGTCGTGTCCATGATGGCGCCCACCTGCGGGATCGCCTCGCGGATCGTGCGCTCGACGCCCTGCTTGAGGGTGACGTCCGCCATGCCGCAGCCGACGCAGCCACCACCCATGCGGATGAAGACTTCGTTCTTCTGAACGTCGATGAGCTCGATCCAACCTCCGTGAGCTGCCACTGCCGGGTTGATCTCCCGGTCCAGAATGTTCTGGACTTTCTTTTTGATCGTCTCGGGATCGGGAATCGAATCGAGGACGTCGTCGGAAACGGGGTTTATCCCGCTCGTCAGCACCTCCCGGATCGTGGCGCCGATCTGCTTCGCGATCGGTGCCCAGTTTCCGCCGGTGGCGGCCGCCACGGTCACGATATCGTCCTGAATGAGGACGGACTGGACGCCGTCGATAGTGAAGAGCTTCTCGGCCAGAGGTGAGCCCGATGCGGTCTCGGCCGTGCCGAAGAAAACCGAGCCGTCCGGGTAGACGGGACGGTCCACGACGAAGCGGCAGTGATTGGCGTCCTTGGGTTCGGCAGTGATACGGATCGTATTCATGCCTCGATTATAGCTGCTGCCGACGTTCGATGGGACCCAACTGGTCCCGGGTGGGCTCGGCTCAGCAGAACCAGGCTTCGGTCAGTCTCGGAGTCGCCCGCGGTGCTCCGAGCTCAGGAAGCGAGGCGCCCGTGAGCTCGGCGAGACTGCCCAGAGTCTGGCGATGGGGCCACCCCTCGACCAGAGCGTTCTCCACGAGCTTCTGGCTCGCTCGTTGGAGCCGATCCATCTCCGGGTCGGGGTGCTCCCATCGGTAAGTCAGTGCCTCGGGATCGAGGCTTCCGAGATGCGGGCTCAGGGCCGGCCTTCCGAGGAGGAGCGAGCCCGGGGGAACGAGCAGCCGCAGAGCCAGTTGCACCGGTTCCACGTCGTCGACGAGCCGCTCTTCCGCAATCCATTGCAGTAGCTCACGATGATCGCCGAGGGTCGTCCAAGGGGTGAAAGGCACGAACGTCGGTCGCAGGCCGATGCCCGCACTTCGCGTGGCATGGAGCACTTCGAGCACGTCGGCTCGTGAGTGGCCTTTGTCGAGCACCTCGAGCACGTGGTCGCTGAGCGATTCGACCGCAGTGACGATGAACAGGCATCCGGAATCGCCGAATTCCTTCAGGATGCCACGGTGCCGTACGAGGTGCTCGACCTTCGCGGTGAAATCGAACGTCAGATCGGGAAACTCCCGATGCATCGCCCGCACGATGGCGAGGGCATGACCGGGTCCGTTCAGGAAATCGGGATCGACGAAATCGATGTGGCGCGCGCCTTCCCCGACCGCCTGCCGGATGTCGGCAAGGACCGTTTCCCTGGGCACGACGAAGAAGCGCCCCTCGTAGATCGGCGGGATGGGGCAATGGCGGCAGAGATGGAGGCAACCGCGAGTGGTCTCGATGGCACCGACGGGGACGTGGTGGCCGTCGCCCCGGTCCAAGTGCACGTAGTGCTCGAGGCGCGGAAGCTGGGCAATCTCCGGCACGGGAAAGTCGAGTCGAACGCGAAAAGGCCGCGGTCGACTCTCCAGATCTCTTGAGGAGGCGACCCGCTCGACCAGAGCCTCCTCGCACTCCCCGCTCAGGACCGAGTCGGCGCCTTTCGCGAGAAGCAGCTCGGCGTTCAGCGTCGCGTACAGTCCATAGAAGCAGATATGGCAGGACGGATTGAGCGCCCGAATCCGAGGCAAAAGCCGAAGCGCGATACGCAGGGCGGTATGCATCGGAACCGAGATCCCGACGAAATCGGCCCTTCCGACCGCCGCCTCGTCCAGGGGGTCGACCGAAAGGTCGATGCCACGTGCGGAAAATCCGCTGCGCCTCAAGAAGGCCAGAGGCACTGCTAGCCCGAGAGGTTTCCGGCCCAGCTCGTAGCACGACAGGAGCAGGACGCTCCTCGGAGTCGATCGCATGGCCCCAGTATACAAGTCGACGAGCTCCACTCCAGACCTGGACTCTCAGGGATAGAGTGAGAAGGCCCGACAATGCCTTGGGCGCACCATCCCGAAGTGCTTGCGATCCACGGTCAGGACGTTCGTGAGACGAAGACGCTCGGCCACGGCGACAACGGACGCGTCGACGAACCCGAGCTCTGCATCCACATAGCGGCGCATCACCTCGATCGAGCGTGCCAGGTCGGCCCGGGTCACAGCTTCCAGGAGCAGCTCTCCGCGATGGACGGACTCGACGAATTGGATCTCGGCCGAGCTTCCGAGGAACTTGCTCAGAAGGTAAGTCACTTCCGGAAGTACGGTAACGGGGACGACGAGCCTCGGTGAGAACTCTTCGAGAAACGTCCGAACCCGGACATGCCATTCGTCGCTCTCATCCGCGAGAGCATAGAGCGGTCCGGTGTCGGCCAGGATGTTGTTCAACGGCGTTCGCGTCGGGAGCCATCCCGCTCCCACAGCAGCTCCTCGGCCCTCTCCGCTACGTCCTTCCTTCCACTTCGCCCCACCCCGACAAAGGAAGGAAGGGGGCGTCCGCGCCGATGCCTGCTCACGTAGTCTTCGAGAGCCTTTCTAATGGTGACGGAGAGGTTCGATTTCTCCTTCTTCGCGATCACCTTGAGCTCCCTCAAGACCTCTTCGTCGGCGAAGATTGTGGTGCGTTTCATATGTCTCTATTATATATACACATATGATCAGAGTAAATGAATATCCATTCGTGTCGTCGTAGACGACGGATGGCCTCGTGGCGGCTGATTGGGCCTGAGCAGAGGTTCGACGACACCCGAGCACGTAACACGCGAGAGCTGCACGCTCTCGCACCCGACGTGGGGACCCGGTTGTATAATTTGTCATCGATGCCCATCGGGAGAGCAGCGCTCCTGGTTCTGCTCGCCACGAGCCTCGAATGGGAGTGAATATCGTGACAAACCGGGCGCCAGATTGGTACGCTCAAGCCGAACGGGACCTTGAGCATTCGAGAGCGTCTCAATCCGGCGGACGTCATGAGTGGGCTTGCTTCGCGGCCCAGCAATCCGCCGAGAAAGCGGCCAAAGCGCTCCATCTCCACCTCGGTCAGGAAGCCTGGGGACAGGTTGTCGCCCGGCTGCTGCGAGAGCTCCCCATCGAAGTCCCGCAGGACTTGGTGGAGAAAGCGCGAGTCCTCGACAACTTCTACGTTCCGAGTCGTTACCCGAATGGACATCCCGAGGGAGCCCCGTTCGAGCATTACGGCCCCATTCAGAGCGGCGAGGCGATCCGCTATGCCGGTGAGATCCTTGAATTCGTGCGTAATCGTATGGCCTAACCGCGACCTGGTGGAAAGAGCCTTGCGGGACTGGGTTGCCCGGGAAGCGATAGCACACCCGGAGCTCCGCCGTCTCGGCTACTTTGGCTCCTACGCCCGCGGTGACTGGGGTGTGGGAAGCGATCTGGACCTGGTGGCGATCGTCAGCCGTTCGACCGAGCCCTTCGAGCGCCGCGCTCTCACCTGGAATCTGGAAGAGCTTCCGGTTCCCGCCGATCTTCTCATCTACACCGAGGCCGAGTGGGATAGGATGCAAGCTCAAAAGAATCTCTTTGCACGTCGTCTGGCGCAAGAGGTGAAGTGGGTCTACCCTTGAGGCTGGCCCACGGACCGACAAATCCGCTTCGACCAACCAGTATATAATTAGGCCTCGATGCCAATCGGGAGAGCAGCGCTCCTGGTTCTGCTCGCCACGAGCCTCCAGGCTCGGCAACAGGAGGCGACGATCAAAGCCTTCTCTCAGGAGCAGCTCGGCAAGGGCCACGTTCGGGCCGAAGGCTACGTCGATATCCGCACGGAGGATGTTCAGCTCACCGCCGATCGCGTCGAGTTCTGGGAAGACGAGATGCGCGTTGTCGCCGAGGGGAACGTGGTCTACGAGCAGGGAGATCAGAAGATCATCGCCACTCGCCTCGAGGCCGATCTCCGGACCAAGACCGGCCGCTTCTTCAACGCCCACGGAATGGCGGGCGCCGATCTGTATTTTTATGGAGACATCATCGAAAAGGTGTCGGACGACACCTACGTGGTCGAAGGCGGAGCCTTCACCTCCTGCGCCCAACCCGTCCCGCGATGGAATTTCACCGCCGGCAAAGCCACGATCAAACGCGACCACCACGTCGCCCTCCACAACGCGTTTCTGAAGGTGAAATCGCTTCCCGTTTTCTACACTCCGGTTCTCTACTACCCCATCAACGAGCGAGACCGATCGACCGGCTTCTTGTTTCCGCAGATTGGGAACTCGTCGATCAAAGGCTTTCTCTTCACCCAGGGCTTCTTCTGGGCAATCAATCGCTCGATGGACGCGACGTTCAGCTACGAGCGCTTCTCTCAAATTGGAAACGGCGGCTCGGCCGAATATCGTTACGTGGCGAGTGAAGCCTCGCGCGGCCAGATCGACACCTTCTACCTCGACGATACGACGAACGACCAGAAAGAGTACACGGTGAGAGCGGCCGCCAACCAGAACCTTCCCGGGGACTTCCGCGCGATCGCCAGAGTGGACTACTTTTCGAGCTTCGACTTTCAACAGCGTTTCCAAGAGGACTACAACCGAGCCACGCAGCGCTCCAAGCGGGCCTCGGGGACGATATCCAAATCGATGGGCCCGTACACGCTGCGCGTGCTCTTCGATCGAAACGACACGTCGTTCGGGGAGAACGTTGCCGTGCGCGAGATCCTTCCTCGAGTGACCATCGGGGCCCGACCGAGCCGGCTCGCGGGAACGCCCATCCTGTTCTCGTTCGACGGGGAGGCATCCTCGCTCGGTCGCACCAACAGGAACCAGCTTCAAGAATACGAACGGTTCGACGTCCAGCCGGTCGTCTCCTACCCGTTCACCGGGTTGAGTTTTCTGACGTTTCGGACCAGCCTGACGGGGCGATACACCTACTACACGTCTTCTCTTTCGCCGTCGGGCGCATTCCTTCCCGAAGAAGGAATCGAACGTCGGTATTACGAGACGTCCTTCGACATGCGGGGACCGACATTTGCCAAGATATTCAACACTCCCGGCAACGGTTATGCCAGCCGATTCAAGCACGTGATCGAGCCGCAGATGCTCTGGAGCTACCGATCGCGCGTCGACACCTTCGACCAGGTTCCCCGGTTCGACGGCCAGGACTACATCCCGGGAACGAACCAGATCGCCTTCTCGCTGGTGAACCGATTTCTTGCCAAGCGGATGGTGAACGGGAAGGAGCAATCGACGCCCACCGAGATGCTGACCTGGGTGTTGTCGCAGAGATACTTCGTCGATGCGAACGCCTCCCTCTACGACCGTCAGTTCTCGACGCCTTACTTCACCGAGGACGGCACCCCGAGCAACTACTCGCCCATCACGTCTCGAGTGAACTTCCGGCCGTCCCGCGCTCTCACCGCCAGCTGGAACGTGGACTACGATTTCAATTTCCATGCGGTCCGTTCCTCCAGCTTTGCCGGGACCGTTTCCGGCCGCTGGGGCTCGCTCTCGGGCAACTGGACCCGCCGCAACATCCCCGACCGGGAGGTCATCCGCAGCAATTTCCGCCTCGGCACCTCGGTGAATCTCGCGCCGGGGCTTGCGGTGAGCTTTGGCTCCGCCTACGACTACTCGAACCGAACGCTCCAGCATCTGCGTGCGGGCGCGGTCTACAACGTCCAGTGCTGCGGCTTTCTCGTCGAGTACAACCGATTCAATTTTGGTTCCCTACGAGACGAGAACACCTTCCGCTTCGGCATCACTCTCGCAAACGTGGGAAGCTTCGGTACTTCGCTCGGCGGGGGAGAGTCGAGAGTGTACTGAAACCTTGCGAATCCTCGTCACCGGGGCCTCTGGCCTACTTGGCAGACTCGTGATGGAGACGGCGGCCAGGCGGTTCCACGACGTTTCGGGCCTGGCGCGAACCGAGCTCGACATCACCGATCGGGCCGGTGTGAGGCGAGCGATTCGTGAGTTCTCGCCCTCCGTCGTGATAAACTGCGCCGCTTACACGGACGTCGACGGCGCCGAGCGGGAACCGGAGCGGGCCCTTCAGGTGAATGCCGGTGGCGCCGCCCACGTGGCCGAGGCGGCCCGGGAGCTGGATGCGGGGGTCGTCCACATCAGCACCGATTACGTTTTCGATGGAAAGGCACACCGGCCCTACCGGGAGGATGACGTGACCGCTCCTCTTTCGAGCTACGGAAGATCGAAGCTCGAAGGGGAACGCCGCGTTGCCTCGGCCCACCCTAAGGGTCACGTGATCGTGCGAACGGCGTGGCTCTACGGGCCGGGGAAAGGATTCGTCGACTGGGCGCGAGGACGCCTGGAGAGGGGAGATGAGCTGCGATTGATCGAGGACCAGATGGGATCCCCTACCAGCGCTGGTGAGCTCGCGAGAGCCCTGTTGCGGCTCGTCGAAGGAGGACACCTCGGCCTGTTTCACTACGTAAACCCAGGGAGAACGAGCTGGCTCGACTTCGGAAGGACGCTGGCACAGGAGCTTGGAGTAGAAAACCCCAGGATCCGGCCGGTCCAGGCGAGCGAGCTGAGCCGCCTGGCGCGCCGGCCGAGCTACTCGGTCCTTTCCGTGGAGCGCTTCGAACGGACGACGGGTGAGCCATCGCGAAGCTGGCTGGATGCGCTTCGGCGCTATCTCGCCTCGAGCTAAGGGGATGGCGAAGAACAACACGCAGCCGTTGCATCTGCTGTTCGACTTCGCCAAGGCTACGTCGGAACCGCGCCGAAGCCCAAAGGGCGTAGGCGGGCGAGATCGGCGCGCAGCGCCGGGAGAGGTCGAGCCGTGGCGGCGGGTAAGTCGCGGGTCCCGCCACGGCATTGGAGCACGAGCAGGGTGATGAAAGAACTTCAGCCCACCCTGCGCGAGCGGAGCGAGCCCGGCGCGAAAGCGCCGCAAAGACCGAGCCGTGGCGGCCGGTAAGTCGCGGGTTCCGCCACGGCATTAACATAAAGAAGGAGGACATCCCTTGCGCATATTGATCACCGGGATCACCGGCTTCGCCGGCAGCCACCTCGCCGAGTTCGTTCTGGCCGAGCATCCAGAGGTCGAAGTCTACGGAACGATGCGCTGGCGGAGCCGTACCGAGAATATTCGCAGCATCGAGGGGAGCATCACGCTTCTGGAATGCGATCTGAGAGATCAGAGCTCGGTCAAAGTACTCATGGAACGGGTTCGTCCCGATCGGATCTTCCACCTGGCTGCCCAGAGCTTCGTTCCCTCGTCGTGGAACGCTCCGGCCGAGTCGCTGCAAACGAACATCATTGGCCAGCTGCACGTCTTCGAGGCGGTGCGCTCCGTGGGGATCGACCCCTGGATTCAGATCGCCTGCTCGAGCGAGGAGTACGGGCTGGTGCAGGAGGACGAGCTCCCGATTCGGGAGACGAACCCTTTGAGACCGCTCTCTCCCTACGCCGTCAGCAAGGTGGGCCAGGACTATCTCGGCTATCAGTATTTCAAGAGCTTCGGCACGAAAGTCGTCCGGACGCGCGGATTCAATCACGACGGGCCTCGGCGCGGAGACGTTTTCGTTTCCTCGAATTTCGCCAAACAGATCGCCGCCATCGAGAAGGGAAGGAAGCCGCCGGTCATCCACGTGGGGAATCTCGACGCTCAGCGCGACTTCACCGACGTCCGCGACATGGTGCGAGGATACTGGCTTTCGGTCGATGGCAGGTGTGAGCCGGGTGAGGCCTATAACATCTGCTCGGGCGCGGGTTTTTCGATCCGGACGGTGCTCGATATGCTTCTCGAGATCTCCGGCGCCAGCGTTGAGGTGAAAGAGGACCCCGAGCGGCTTCGGCCCTCGGACGTGCCGGTTCTCGTGGGCGATTGCACGAAGTTTCGCGAGGCGACGGGCTGGGCCCCTCGTATCCCCTACGAACAAACCCTATCCGACATGCTCGACTACTGGAGAGAGGAGACCGATTGAGTTGCGCGTGCTCGTTACCGGAGCCGCGGGCTTCGTGGGCCGCCACCTGACGGCGTACCTTCACGAAGGTGGCCACGAGGTCCTGGGCCTGGTGCTCCCGAAAGACGTCGGCCCCACCGAGCCATTCGAGACCCGCGGCGTGGACCTGCTGGACGACGACGCGCTTGCGGACGCGGTGAGCACCTTCGTTCCCGATACCATCTATCACCTCGCAGCCTTCTCGAATCCCGAACGCTCTTTCGGAAGCGCACGGAAGACGCTCGAGACCAACGTCATCGGAGCCAACAATCTACTCTCGGCCGCGGCGAGCACCGGGCGTAGGCCCCGAGTACTTCTCGTGGGGTCGGCCCAGCAGTACGGTCTCGTGGACCGGGAGAGCCAGCCGATCTCCGAAGAGCAGGTGCTCCGGCCCCAGACGCCGTACGCCGTCAGCAAGGTTTCCCAGGAGCTCTTGGGACAGCAATACGTCCTGGCGGAAGAGCTGCCCGTCTATCTCACGCGCTCCTTCAACCACACGGGTCCGGGGCAGTCGGACGTTTACGTTTGTTCCAGCTTTGCGAAGCAAGTCGCGGAAAGTGAAAAAGGGCTCCGCGAGCCCGTTCTTCGGGCTGGCAACCTGGAGGCGCGCCGGGACTTTTCCGACGTGCGCGACGTCGTTCGCGCCTATGAGGCGATTATCGACCACGGCCGTCCCGGACGCGTGTACAACGTTTGCAGCGGCGAGGCGGTGGCGATCCGCGACGTGGTCGATCAGCTGGTCGCGCTGGCGCACGCTCGGGTTCGAGTGAGCATCGACCCCGAGCTTTATCACACGATCGATGCCCCCCTCATCGTCGGGAGCAACCGACGGCTCCGGTCGGAGACCGGCTGGACGCCGCGCTACGCGCTCGCGAAGACCCTGCGGGATCTGCTCGACGACTGGCGTCGCAGATTGTAAGCCCTCGAAACGGCTCTGAGGGCCGCCGCGGACGCGGCGGCCCTCTTTTCGAGCTTTTCCCTGTCTCCAGCTAGAACCGGAAATTCAGGTTCAGCTGAAAGCCAATCGGCGCTTGCAAACTCCGGAGCTCGGCGTAGTTCGCGCTGAAAGAGCGGTTCGCGCCGCTGTAGGTGAACTGGTGGTGATGCCCGGCATTAAAGACGTTGAAGATGTTCCCACCGATCTCGAACTCCCGGGTATTGCCGAGGTTGAAGATCTTGCCTACCTTGACGCTCAGCGTATGGATCGTCGGCGCCCTGGCCTGTCCGTCGCAGGAAACCCCGTTGTCCGGAAGCGTGGTTTGCTCGCACCCCGTCCCGCGGTTCTCACCCACGAAGCGATAGGCCGTGGCCAGCGGGTTGGGGAACGTGGTGCCGTTCGCTAGCGGAACCCGAGCGGGGCCGTAGATCGGGTCGCGGCCGGGATCGTCGAGAATCGCTCCTGACCAAGGTCCAGCGTTCCCGGTGTAGCTGCCCGCGATGTTGATGCCGTACGCAGTCCTGTAGTTGAGACCGATCCGGACTGAGTAACGGCGCCAGGTTGGGTTGTAGGACAGATTGGTGTTGTCGATCTGGAGCGAGTTGTGCTCGTTGTTCCCCCGCGGCATGTAGAGCGCGCGGTTGGAGTCGAACTTGTCCGGCTCGACGAACGCGGCCGGATCCGTCGGGTTCCAATCGCCGGCGAAGTGCTGCCACTGGTAGTTGAAGCCGAACATCCCCTGGAGGCTCCGGCCGAGCCGCTGGGTTCCGGTGATCTCGAGCGCGGTATAGACCAGCTTGCTCCAGTCGTTGTTCGTCTGCTGGAAGATCGTGCCCCGGTTGGGATCGACGGCTCCGAAGCCGATGAACGGCTGTCCCGGACCGCTCGGATAGATCCCGTTCACTTCCAGGAGCGCGTAGTTCTTGGTGTACCGGCGGTGAATCCCCGCCACGTCGAGAGAGAACTGCTTGGGGAACTGCTTGCGGAAGCCCAGGATGTACTCGTCGACGTAGGGCTGGGTGAGGTTCTCGTTGAACTCCACCGAGGGATCCACGGAGCCCGCGGAGCGGGGGCTGACCACGACCGACTCGAAGATGCCGTCGCCTTCACGGTCATACTCGCGGATGCGCGTGGAAAGACCGCCGGATCCGCCTTCCGAGCCGGAAAAGCTCGTGACCTGATCGCGGCCCATCACCTGCTCGTGAACCCGGCCGGCAAAGCCGCGAAGGACGTTGCGCGCATCTTCAGTCACGAGGTACGAGAAGCCCACTCGGGGGCCAAACACCGTCGTGTTCATCCTTGCGAAATCGCGGAGCTGATCGAAGCGCCGCACGAAATCGATGCGAGCACCGAGGTTCAGGGTCAAGCGCGGGTTGGGTTTCCAGTTGTCCTGGAAGTACAGCCCGATGTCGCGGTCGCGAGCGCCGACGGTCTGGGTCTCGGTCACGTCCCTGCGCTCCCGGTAGAACGGGACCGCACCTTGAGACGGGTCGTTCTCGTCGCCGGAGAGAAGTCGGAAGTAATAGGTGTAGAACCCGTCCCCGCTGGCGTTGGAGTACGCAGTGAAATCGTCGCGGTGGTTGCTGGGTGCGAGGAACAGACCCGTCTGGAACTCGTGCGAGCCTCCCATTCCCTCGGCGAACCGGGTCAGATCGAACCGGAACAGGAGCACCCGAGCGGGAGCGGTGCTGGTGATGTCGTCGGCGTTTCCGGCGATGATGCGGCCAGTTCCATTGAGGACTCCTGAGGATTCCACGTACCCCTCGTGAACCTCGGTGTAGAAGGTATCCGTCGGCGTCTTGGCATAATCGGTCTGAGCCGTCTTGTTGTTGTAGTTGAAGGTGAACTGGCTGGTGGTGTCCGTTCCCCAGACCGATGTCACCTTGCCGCCGAAGAGATCTCCTCCCGTCTCCACGAACCAGATCGGCTCCCAGAGGAACTCACGGTTCGAGCCGTTGGTCTGCTTGTCCCTCTGGTAGTAGGCGCTCGCTTCGTGGTTCGGGCTGAGCTGCCCCGTCACCTTCATGTAGGGCTGGAAGTTCTCCACCTGCTGGTTGAACTGCTGGAACTGTGGGACGGTCAGATACTCTCTGCCGCTCAGGTCGAAGAGCCGAAGACCCGAGAGGGTGTTCAGGTTGTTCACCTCGCGATCGGTCCGGCTGATGCCGCTCTCGATGCGCGACACCCGGAAAGATCCGAAGAACCAGAGCTTGTCCGGCACAATGGGGCCTCCCACCGAGGCATCGAGCTGCTTGACGATGTTCACCGAAGGTGTGCCCGCGAGACCCGTTCCCGACGTCGGGGCGTTGTCTCCGTTCCAGGACTCCGGCTGATAGGAGAACCCCGCGGACCCGCTCAAATTGTTTCCGCCGCTCTTCGTGACGACGTTGATGACGAGCCCGGTTCCGAGCGGCGATGCGGCGTCGACCCCACCGGTCTTCACCTGCACGTCCTGGATCATCTCCGTGTCCATACCGATATAGGTGACCTGGGAGTCGTTGTAGGACGAGGCTGTCATCCCCTCGAGCTGGATCACGTGAGCGAAATGCTCGGTGGCGTGGCCGAAATAGACCATGCGGCCGCTCCCGTCGTCGAAAGGACGGGCGTTCACTCCGGGGGTGAGCTCGAGGAAATCGCTCCAGTTGTTGCGGGCCTGCATGGGCATTTCCCTCTGGAATTCTCCTTCGATGTTGAGAACGTTCGAGGGCCGCGCGATCTCGAGCATCGGCGTTTCCGCCGTCACCGTGACCGTCTCTTCCACGGCGCTGATCCCGAGTGCCGCGTCCACGTTGAAATTCGCTCCCGCACGGAGGACGATGGCTTCCTGGCGCACCGTTGCGAATCCAGACAGTTCGAAGGTGAGGCTGTACTCGCCCGGCGGCAGGTTCGTGATGCGATAGAGACCGGTTCCGTCGGTCACCGAGGACCTCGGCGCCATCAGAACGGCGCTCTCCGCCATCACCGTTACGCCGGGAAGCACCGCTCCCGACTCATCGCGGACGTAGCCGCGGAGACTTCCGTCTCCCGACTGGGCGAAGGCCGTGACCGAAGCGAGCAGCATCGTCACGACGATGACTGTTAGAGACAGTTTCCGCATTCTTTCCCTCCTAGACTTTGAGGTATCGAAGTCCATCTGCGGAGTCACGAGGTGTCATCGATCCAAATTTTTGTCTACGCCGATGAAGGAGCTTCGAACGACGGGTATTGAAGATGCATGCTTCGTACCAGCCCGGAACGAGAAGTTGGTTCCCGATCTCACTGATTAGCGGAGGAAGATTAAGAAGCGTCGAAGCGGCAAATGGACCGGGATCCAACTCTTCGGAGCGAGGCTCCAAATTGACGAAACGAACAACTCGCATACTGCATGCAGAGCTCTGAATGCAAGACTCGGGTCGTCTTGCCGAGGATTGTGTGGCCCAATCCATTCCGATCGGGCCGGGCGGGTTCAGCTCTTGACGGCTCGCCTCGCGGACTCGAGCTCGGGCCGGCCGGCGGCGTCTCCTCTCTCGCAGATCGTGACGAGCTGTTCGTAATACCGCCTTGCTTTCTCCTGCGAAGAAGACCGCTCCGCTGCGACGGCGGCACCGTAGAGGCCACGGAAGCGGTTCGGTTCTTTCTTCATCGTTGCCTCGAACTCCGCGAGGGCCTCGGCGGGCTTTCCCGCCTCGAGCAGCATTTCGCCGAGCAGTTCGCGGGCAGGCTTCAACGGTCCCGGCGAAATTGCGCTCTTCTCCGTACGATCTTCCATCTCAGCCGCCTCGCGCATCCGCGCGAGCGCTTCCTCCGTCTTTCCTTCGGCGAACGCGATCCAGGCAGATCCCGTCGCGGCCTGGATCTCGACCTGACTGGTCCAGTACGCATCCTTCGCTTCTCTCAGAGCTGCGGCGAGAGCGTTGAGCTTCTCGACGTCTTGGACCGCAGCAGCGGGATTCCCGCTTCGCGCGGCGCCGAGCGCCCGGGCGAAGTAGGTGACGGCGTCGATCCAGGCAAAGCCCGTCTTCTGCGGGACGAGCGCGGCGGCCTCGGCCCAGGCGTTCCGCTCGAGGGCGTAGCGCGCAGGGATGGCAGCGAGCGCGAACCAGCCGGCGGGGGCCGGTGCCGCGGCGCCCGGAGCATTGGCCTGGATCTGCGCTCCGATCGCAGGAATTTGCTCGAGGACTTTCTTCGCTGCCTCGTCCTGCGCCGTCTGGAGGTACGCATAGGTCTGATAGTCGAGCGCATGGAGCTCCTCGGAGGGAGCCTTGTCTTTTCGGGCCGCTTCCGCCGAGGCGATATTGGTCTCGATCGACTCCTGCCAGTAACCAACCCGAGTGAACGTATGGGATGGCATGTGGAGCGCGTGGGGCGCGTCGGGAGCGATCTTGGCGTAGCGCTGGGCGGCATCGAGGGCCTTGGGAGCGAGAGGCGGCACGTCATAGCTGTGGATGATGTAGTGAGCGATTCCTGGGTGATCGGGCTGGGTCTGGAACTCCCTTTCCAGAATCTCGGCAGCCTTCAACAGGTTCGCATAAGTCTTGTCGGTCGGAAGCGAGGTCTGGTCGAGTGAGAGCGCGTAGAAAATCCGGGCTTCCGGATCCTCCGGGTAGCTCGCCGACAAGCGCTCCATTGCCTTCTCGTAGGCGAGAGTCCGCGTCCTCTGGTCGACGGTGGCGGCATCTTTGTACAAGAGCTCCACGGCGGCGATGTAGCCCCTCTCCCTCTCCGTGCTGGCCTTCGCCGCTTTGCCTTTCTCGACGGCGGTCGTTCCTTCCGCGATCGCCTTTCCTGGCCTGAATCCTCCGAAAGGGTTCCCCCACCAGCTCATCGCGATTCCCCAGTGCGCCATGGCGCACTCGGGGTCTTTCGCGTGGACATTTTGAAAGGCCTCGATGGCCGCCGAGAACCAGAACGAATGCAACAAGGCCACCGCCCGATCGAAATCCTTCTCGACCCCAGGGCTGCAGGAGGTTGCGAAATGGACCTTACCGAGCCGCTCGGGCGGCATGCCCTCGCGCGCGTGCTCGTGCTGGCCGAAAGCGGCGCTTGCGAGCGAAGCGGTCAGGACGAGAATCAACCGAAGCTTCGGCAAATTCATGGTGGTCTCCCTTTTTGAGCAGGAACGGGATTCTAGCACGCCTCATCCCGAAAAAGTACGGGTTCACCAAGGCGTGGGTGACGAATCAGGCTGACGTGGGGTCCTCGTCGGAGGAGAAATCCAGACCTTCCTCGCCGAACTCGAGCTCGTGTCCGGTCTCGCCCGCTTCCCACGAGGGGTCCGGCGCCGTGTGGGCTCCTTGCCCTGGGTCCGTGGATGGAGGCTTGTCCTGCTCCGGTCGATCCGGGCCGAACCGACCGACGACCACCCGGGCGACTCGAAGCAGCGATCCCTTCAGCATGTATCCCGGCTGGAGCTCTCTCAAGACGATACCGTCCTGGGTCTCCTCGTCGACGGGTTGCATCTCCGCCGCCTCGCTGTGCGACGGGTCGAATCCCTGTCCCCGCACGAAGATCTTTTCGAGCCCCTCCTCCTTGAGGAGCTGGACGAGCCTCGAGCGGACGAGCATGATCCCCTGCAGCACCGAATCCGGATCGAATGCGTTCTCGATCGAATCGATGGCCCGGTCGAGGTTGTCGAGAACCTCCACGAAGCGCGCGATGAAATCGCCTTTCGACTGTTCGAAACGTTTACGCTCGGTTTTTTCGATGCGCCTTCTGAGCTTCTCGGTCTCGTCCTTCTTGCTGCGATAGGCCTCCATGACCTGCTCGATCTGCGCGTCCCTTCGCTTGAGCTGCTCGCGCAGGCTCTGGATCTCCTGGAGCGCTTCGGCGGGGTAATCCGCCTGGCCCGATTGGGGAGCCGGCGGCTCGTAATGGTCCACGATCTCGAAAATCTCGTTCGAATCCTCCGCTTCGGGGGCAGACGTATCCCTCATCCGGGGCTCCTCGTCCTGGAAGTCGTCCCTCTGATTCTCCAACTTTTTTGCCCCCAATTGTGGTTCGGGATTCGATGACTGAACGTGATTATCGATCTTGATTAGTGTAACGAAAATTCCCGAGATCTTGTAGCCGGACGCCGGCCTCGGGCGCTCGCTCCCGGCGGGGGGACTTTCGCTCGAATCGGGGTTAAGATAACCGCCGATGTGAACGAAGAAATGGTTTACACGCTCCGTGAGGCGGCTCCCGAGGTCGCGGCGGCGGTTCAGGCGGAGCTGAGGAGGCAGTCCGACGTTCTCGAGCTCATTGCGTCCGAGAACTTCACCAGTGAGGCCGTCCTCGAGGCGATGGGCTCGGTCTTCACCAACAAATACGCCGAGGGTTACCCCGGACGGAGGTACTACGGAGGGTGCCAGTTCGTCGATGTGGTGGAGCGGCTCGCCATCGATCGCGCTCGTCAGCTATTCGGGGCCGAGCATGCGAACGTCCAGCCACACAGCGGAACTCAGGCCAACATCGCCGTCTACTTGACGCTGCTCGAGCCCGGAGACGTCTTCATGGGGATGGATCTCTCGCACGGGGGTCATCTCACCCACGGTCATCCCCTGAACTTCTCGGGTCGCTTCTATCGAGTCGTTCCCTACGGTGTCCGACGTGACGACGAGCAAATCGACTACGATTCGATGGCCGAACTGGCGAAGCAGAGGCGTCCCAAGCTCGTCATGGTGGGAGCGAGCGCCTATCCGCGGCTCATAGATTTTGCCCGCATTCGCGCAATCGCCGACGAAGTCGGGGCCAAGGTCGTGACCGACATGGCTCATATCGCGGGCCTCGTCGCTGGTGGCGTTCACCCGAATCCCGTCCCCTATTCCGACATCGTCACGTCCACGACCCACAAGACCCTTCGCGGTCCTCGAGGTGGGATGATCCTTTCGCGATCGGACTATGCGAAGGACATCAACCGGGTCACCTTCCCCGGCATCCAGGGCGGACCCCTGGTCCACGTAATCGCGGCGAAGGCGGTCTGCTTCGGGCTCGCGATGGCGGAATCCTTCAAAGCCTACGCCCGCCAGATCGTCGCCAACGCCAGGACGCTCGCCGAGGTCCTCGAGGACGAGGGGCTTCGTCTCGTCTCCGGCGGTACCGACAATCATTTGATTCTCGTCGACGTGGGAGCGAGCGGTCTCACCGGCGTGGAAGCCGAAGAGGCGCTCGAGAAAGCGGGTATCACCGTCAACAAGAACGCCATTCCTTTCGATACTCGGCCACCTCTCGTCGCGAGCGGCATCCGGCTGGGGACGCCGGCGCTGACGACACGGGGTATGCGGGAAGAAGAGATGAGAGCCATCGGGCGGATGATCGCGAGGGCTCTTCGCTCGAGAGAGAACGACGCCGAGCTCAAAGCGATCGCCGGGCAGGTGCTCGAGATGACCGCATCTTTCCCGCTCTACCGGAAGCTTCTCGAGAAGGCGGGAGGTTGAGTCATGGCGATTCCGTCATGAAGGGACGATGGGAGCCGCCGTAACCACCGCCCGAGGCCTGGAGGAGCTCGACGGCGGCCGCGTCCGGGAGCTGCTGGGGCCTTCCGGCCCCCTTGCCGCGACTCTATCCGGCTTCGAGTGCCGCGGCCCCCAGCAGGAAATGGCGGTCGCCGTAGCCAATGCATTCCGCGGCGGCGGAGAGCTCCTCGTCGAAGCGGGGACGGGAACGGGGAAAACCCTCGCCTATCTCATCCCCGCCGTCGTTTCCGGCCAAAGAGTCGTCGTATCCACCGGCACCAAGAATCTGCAGGAACAGCTCTTCGACAAGGACATCCCCATCGTTCGCCGGGCGCTAGGGATTCCTTTTACCGCTTGTCTGATGAAAGGCCGGGGGAATTACCTCTGCCTGAAGCGCTACGCAGCCTTCCAGCTGCAGCCCACGTTCCGCTTCTTCGAGGAGCAGACGCACTTCGACACCCTCGCGCGTTGGGCATCACTGACCAAGACGGGCGACCGATCCGAGGTCGCGGGTCTTCCCGACCGGCTCGACTTCTGGAAAGGCATTTCGGCGCGCAGCGAGAATTGCATCGGCACGGACTGCTCCGACTATGACCGCTGCTACGTGACCCAGCTTCGAAGGCGAGCTTCGGAGTGCGACGTCATCGTGGTCAATCACCATCTCTTGTTCGCCGATCTGCTGATCCGTGAAGGCTCCTACGGCGAGGTGATTCCCGAATACGACCATCTCGTCATCGACGAGGCCCATCAGATCGAGGACGTGGCAACGACCTATTTCGGTCTCACCGTCAGCACGGCCAGGGTCCAGGAGCTCGCCCGGGACGTCGAGGCGGCCTGGGCCGAGCGGGATGCCAAATCACGGGCGAGAGCGGCGCTCAGAGAGCTCGAGCGCATGAGAGATGCTGCCTCCATTCTTTTCGAGTCCTTCCGGACCGAGCGGGAGCGCTATCGACTCGCGCCCGGTGCCGCTACGCGAAGGCAAAAGAGCGCCTGGCAGGCGTTCAACTCGCAGCTCCAGCGGGTTCGCTCCGATTTGGAGACGATTCCCAAGCCCGACGAGATCAGCATCGCTCTCGTCCGCCGTGCGTCGGAGCTGATCGTGGACCTCGAGACGATTCTCGACTCCGCGGACCCCGAGACCGTATCGTGGTGTGAAACGAGGGAGCGCTCCATTGCCTTGCGGTCGGCCCCGATCCAGGTCGCTTCCACGCTCCGGCGGACGCTGATCGAGAGAAAGCGGGCCGTGGTCCTTACCTCGGCGACCCTGGCGATCGAGAGCTCGTTCGACTACATAAGCGAGCGCCTGGGGGTCTCCTCCCGCAGCAGCCGGTTATTGGAGTCACCCTTCGATTTCGGGACGCAGGCCCTGTTGTATATCGCCCGACACCTTCCGCCGCCGCGGGACGAGCGATTCCTGCCCGAGGCGATTAAGGAGATACGCGCGATCCTGGACGCGAGCAACGGGCGGGCTTTCGTGCTGTTTACCAGCTTTCACAACCTCCATACCGTTCGCCGGGCGCTGGAACACGATCTGGCGTTCCCCCTCCTGGTGCAGGGTGACGCACCGAGGAGCGAGATTCTCGAGAAGTTTCGACGGACTCCTGGCGCGGTTCTCCTCGCCACCTCCAGCTTTTGGGAAGGTGTCGATGTCGCTGGCGAGCAGCTATCCTGCGTCGTGGTCGACAAGCTCCCGTTCGCGGTCCCCGATGATCCTCTGGTGGCCGCTCGCATCGAGTGGATCGAGTCGAAGGGAGGAAGCGGGTTTCACGATTATCAGGTGCCGATGGCGATCCTGTCGCTGAAGCAGGGTTTGGGCCGGCTGATTCGCTCGACGTCCGACCGCGGCGTCGTCGCGGTACTCGACAGTCGTCTCGCCACGATGGCCTACGGTCGCCGGTTTCTGAAGAGCCTTCCCCCGTACCAGCTGACCCAGGATTTTCGGGACGTGGAGCGCTTCTTCGCCCGAGAGGTCGTATGAGCCAGCGCTACGAAGTCTCGGTGCAGACCACCTTCGCGGCTTCTCATCAGCTGCGGGGATACAAGGCAGATTTGGAGCCGCTTCATGGGCACAATTTCCGAGTCGAAGTCTTCGTCGGGGCCGAGTCACTCGACGACTCCGGGTTGATCATCGATTTCCTCGAGCTCGAGGCCAAGCTCAGAGAAGTCGTGGCACCCTACGATCACCGTCATCTCAACGACATCGCCCCATTCGATGAGGAGAACCCAACGACGGAAAACATCGCGCGGTTCTTCTATGAGACGCTCGCGAAGAGCCTTCCTCGCGGTGTGGTGCTCCATCGGGTACGAGTCTGGGAGGCGCCTACCTATAGCGCGACCTACGGGGAGCTCTGAGCTGCCTTATGGTTTACAGCGAGTTTCCCCGCCGTTAGAATAGCGGTTCTCAAAGCTCATCGAAGATCGGCATTCGTGCTCAGGACCGAACGATGGAGATTTCGGCTCGTCTAGAGATGATTCGCGAGCGCATGGCCGGAGCCTGCCGGCGTGTCGGCCGCGAAATCGACTCGGTCAGGCTCGTCGCCGTTGCCAAGACCCGCACCCCTGACGAGATTCGCCTCGCCGTCGAAGCGGGTGTCCGCATCATTGGCGAGAATCGCGTCCAGGAGGCAGAGCGGAAGCAACCTGAGCTCGAGAATCTCGAGTGGCACCTGGTCGGACACCTTCAAAAGAACAAGGTGAAGAAAGCGATCGAGCTCTTCGAGTTGATTCATTCGGTGGACAGTGTCGATCTGGCGAGGCGAGTCGACCGGCTCGCGTCCGAGATGGCGAGGATCCAACGCGTACTCCTGCAAGTCGATCTCGCGGGTGAGACCACGAAGTACGGATTGGCGGAGAGCGAGGTCATTGGCGCCCTGGAGAGCTTCAAGGAGTTCTCCCATCTCAAGGTGGAAGGGCTCATGGTCCTCCCTCCGTTCCACGAGGATCCGCAAGACGCGCGGCCCTACTTTCGGCGCCTCCGGGTTCTCGGGGAACGAGCGCAAAGAGACGACTTGATCCCCTCGCTCGAGCTCTCGATGGGGATGAGCCACGATTTCGAGGTCGCCATCGAAGAGGGCTCCACGTACATCCGAATCGGCACCGCGCTATTCGGTGAAAGGCGATCGCGAGAAACCACTTCCGCCCTCGTTTGATAAAAGAACAACCAAAGGAGCGATCTGGATGAAGCTTACCCCCCTCGACATCCAAAGACACGAGTTCCAGCGGCGAACCTTTCGCGGCCTCGACGCCGACGAAGTGCGTGCCTTCCTCAACGGCGTTTCCGAGGAGATGGGGCGTCTTCGCTCCGACAACGAAAAGCTCGGCGAAGAAGTTCGACGTTTGAACGTCCTTCTCGGCGAGCACCACCAGCGCGAGGAGATCCTGAAGAATACTCTCGTCGCCGCACAGCGAACATCCGAGGAGCTCAAGGAGACCGCGAAAAAGCAATCGCAGATGCTGCTTCGAGAGGCGGAGCTAGCCGCCGATCGGCTCGTCGAGGCCGCACAGTCTCGGGCTCACGACATCGAGAAGGACATACTCGAGCTCAAAGTGCAGAAGCGGCAGGTGCTGAACTCGATCCTCGGCGCGATCGCGAACCTCAGAAATCTCATTCAACTCATGAGCGAGAGCGAGGCCGATCGAGAGAAGCTGTCGTTCCTCAAACGACGCGCCGACAGCGCCGAATAACTAGAACAGAACGCTCTCCTCGTCCACCACGACGGTCCAGGAGTAGAGCCTTCCCGGGGCCCACTCCGCCGACAGCTGGTAGGAGACCTGAATTCGCGTGTTCCAAGGCTGTCGAGTAACCTTGATCATTTCTCGGGAGATGGGAAGCGAGAGCGCGCTCGCTCTCGCCAGGACCTCGTTCTGTACCGTCGAAGGGTCCTTGTCCCTCGAGAACT
The DNA here is from genome assembly GCA_035620555.1 of Vicinamibacteria bacterium. Taxonomy (NCBI): domain Bacteria; kingdom Pseudomonadati; phylum Acidobacteriota; class Vicinamibacteria; species Vicinamibacteria bacterium. The sequence continues at coordinate 20,012 of DASPGQ010000221.1, read as the reverse complement.
TCGCCGCTTCCACCACCGCATCGTGAAACTCGAACTGCGCGAGGAGCAGCGGACCGAACTGCTTCGCCTCGTACACCAGGAAGACGGCGATGAGAATCGTGAAGAGCAAGCTCAGATTCGACCCCCCGCGATCATTCCGGACCTTTCTCATAGGCATGTCTCCTTGTGAGAAGCTCAATGCACCAGGTGAAAGAATCGATCCCAGCGTGTGTGGGTCACGAAGTACGGAATCACGGAAAGGACCTCGATGATGCGGTCCAAGCCTTCTTTGAAATAGGCGTCGCGGCCGTCGGGAGCATCATAGGACCAGTAGATCATCAGGGCGCGACCCTTCAGCAGCTCGGCCGGCAGGGTTCCCCAGAAGCGGCTGTCGTGACTGTTGTCGCGATTGTCCCCCATGACGAAATAGTGGCCCTGGGGAACCAGCATTTCCGGCATGCTGTCCCGTCTCGAGTCGGCGAAGGAGCCCAGCTCGGGATTTCCCGGCGGCTCATTGAAGAATACATAAGGCTCGTCCAGCGGCACGCCGTCGATGAAGACCTGTTTGTTCTTGATCGCGATGCGCTCTCCCGGCAGCGCGATCACCCTCTTGATGAAATCGCGCTCCGGCTCGGCAGGGAACTTGAACACCACCACGTCCTGCCGCTTGACCTCGCGCACCGGTGCCATCACCGTCTCCAGCGCCGTGGCGGTGGGTGCGTAGAGCATTTTGTTCACGATCAAGTGATCTCCGATGAGGAGATTCTCTTCCATCGATCCCGTCGGAATCTTGAAGGCTTGAAAAACGAAAGTTCGGATGAAGAGCGCTAGGATTACGGCGACACAGATCGACTCGAAATACTCGCGGAGAGTAGACTTCTCGCTTTTCTTGGCGTCGTCCCTCTTGTTCCTCCCCACCACGTTTTGCCCGGCTAAGATCTCCCTAAACCATTGAACCTAGCAAAGAACCACCGTGTCGTCAATTCTCGGGCGCTTTCCATAGTACCTCGGCCCAGGTGCGAACCGCGGACTCGAATCCCACGGTGACGGCGCGCGCCACCAAATCGTGACCCACGTTGATGCGACCGAGCCCAGGGACGTCCAGGAGGTGCCGGACGTTCCGGAGCGTGATTCCGTGGCGGATGGATACGTGAAGCTCGAGCTTCGCGGCGAGCCGGGCGGAGTCACGAAGCTTTTGCAGCTCGTGCTCGACGGCTTCGCGATCGCGCGCGAGCCCCATCGAATCGCTCGCTGCGGTAAACGCGGTGGCGGACAGCTCCACCCCCAGCGCTCCAACCTGGTGTGCCGCCTTGACTTGTTCGATCGAAGGGTCGATGAAGATCACGGGAAACATCGTGCCCTCACGAATCTCCCGCACGCGTTCGCGAAGTTGTGGCGCGTTCAAAATCACGTCGAGCCCGCCCCCCCCGGCCGTCTCCAGCCTTTCGGGGACGAACGTGATCCGATCGGGTTTGGCGGTCAGGGCGAAATGGATCATTTCTTGGGTCGGGGCAAGCACCAGATTGAGCTCGACTCCGAGAGCGTCCCGAAGCAGGTGAACGTCGCGCTCCTGAACGTAGCGGCGATCGCCTCGGAGCTGCACGTTCACCGCCGTCGCACCCGCTTGTTCGGCGAGAAATCCGCAAAACACCGGGTCGGGGGTTCGCGATTTTCGAGACTCCCGGAGTACGGCAACTTCATCCAGAGTTACTCCGAGCTCGATCACGCCGGTTCTCCGATCGACGCTTCTACCGCGGTGGAGAGGCGCGCGGCGATGTCTTCGATCTCGTTTCTCTCGGGTCCCTCGACCATGATCCGTAACAGCGGTTCCGTTCCCGAGTACCGGACGAGGATTCGTCCCCGGCCCTCGAGCATTCGTTCCGCCCCGAGAATCGCTTCGGCTATCTCCGGGACGTCCCGAACGTCGGGCCGCTGGGACACTCGGACGCTCGTCAGGACTTGCGGAAACGGCTCGAGACGGCCGACCTCATCCAACCCCTTCCCCTCGAGCGCCAGTACCCGCAAGACCTGAAGTAAGGTCAAGAGCCCGTCTCCCGTCGAAGCGAACTCGGCATAGATGATATGCCCCGACTGCTCGCCCCCGAGAACGATGTTTCTTTCTTTCATTTCACGGGAGACGAACTTGTCGCCAACTTGTGTGCGGTGAAGACGGATGCCTTCGTGCTCCAGAGCAACCTCGAGAGCCATGTTGCTCATCACCGTGGCCACGACACCATCGCCCAAAAGCCGCCCTTCTTTCTTTAGCCTTCGTGCCGACGCCAGCAGAATGGCATCCCCGTCGACGAGCCGGCCGGTCTTGTCGCAAAGGAGCAACCGGTCACCGTCCCCATCGAGCGCCGCTCCGAGGGAGAGTCCCTCCTCGACGACCTTCCTGCAGAGGCCCTCGAGGTGAGTCGAGCCGCACTCTCGGTTGATGTTCTGGCCATTGGGCTCGGCCGCCAGTATACGAGGAGCGAGTCCGAGCCTACCGAGAAGTTCTGGCCCGACCCGGTAGCCGGCGCCGTGGGCGCAATCGAGCACGAGGGGGAGCGATTGTGGCTGCACTCCTCCGAGAGCGCCGATGAGATGATCGACGTAGAGCGACGCGAAACGAGGCTCCGGCGGGCGCGGGCTCCCCGGTTCTTGGGGAACGGGCCGGCCACGGCGAACGTCCTCTTCGATCGCCTTCTCGATCTCATCGTCGAGTTTGTGCCCACTCGCCATCAGGATCTTGATGCCGTTGTCCCGATAGGGATTATGGGATGCGGAGATGACCACGCCGGCGTCGAACCCGAGCCTTTGCGTGAGAAAGGCGATCGCGGGGGTCGTAAGGACACCGGCGGACTCCACGACGGCCCCATCGGCCACCAGGCCTCCGGTGAGCCAGCGCTCGAGGTCGGGACCGCTCGCCCGAGTGTCCCTCCCGATGAGCACCCGGGGCGAGGACGGCAGGTTTCGAGCGAGCGCAATCCCCACGCGGGTCACCGTTTCTCGGTCGAGAGGAGGTGAGTAGGCCACGCCACGAATTCCATCGGTGCCGAACAAGCTCATCCTCGACCCATCTCTCTCCCGCAACATCCCGTCTTCCGCTTACGGGATTCTGACGGTTATCTCCTCGGGCTTGATCCCAATCACCTCGACCTGCGTCATGTAGGCGGAACGCGCCCTTACGATGGGAGCCAAGCTGTGGCGCCCGCTGGACAGTCCACCCAGAGGCACCGTCGCCACCAGGTCTTCGGTTGAAAGCGCTTCGACGAGGCTCCTCGGTCCCTCGACGATGACGCGCAGGGTCTTCGGATCGAGCCGCGCCGAGCTCGATTCCGGGTCTCCCACGACGACGACCCCGCTGATCTCCCTTCGGATCCGCTCCTCGCCCACCTGGAGGGTGATTTCCACCGTTGTGTCCCGGTCGATCCGCACTAGCGGGTCGAGCTCCACGCGAACGGCGCGCGAGTAGGGCTCTCGCAGTCCTTCGGCGGAGATCGGCTCGGTGGTCACCTGCTCGAGGCCTTTCAAACGCGATGCCGGCCCGACCACGGTGATTTGACGCGGCGTGAGCTCGATATCGAGCAACTCGAATCCGGTCGCCGGTGAACCCAGCACGCGGGGAATCACCTCCACGGCCCGCCCGAGCGTGCGGTCGAGCTCGAGCTTGATGCTCGTCGGGGTGACCCGCATCACGCGGGCTCCAAACGGCACTTTGACATTCTCGGGAGTGAGGTAGGCGATGCGCTCGCCCGGTTCTGCATCCGACAGATCGACGGTGACGACGATGTCGGACGTGGTCAGCCGCCTCAAGAGCTCGGCAGATCCCCGAAGACGAACCTCGACTTGCTGCGCCGATTCCTCGACCACCTCGAGCCCCTCGGGCACACCACGTAGCTCGAGCGGAAGGGTGAAGGCGAACTCGGCCCCCTGCTCTCGGGCAACGGCGTACCAAAGCGAGAATCCCAGCAGTAGGGCGAGGATCTTCAGACCGAGGTTGCCCGTCAAACGCGCCGTCATCCGACCGTACCCGTGCGGCTCGGTTCTTCACCGGCCCGGTCGGACCCCCTTTTCTCGAGGTCCTTTTCGGAAGCCTTCTCCGACTGCCCCAGGGCATCTCGAAGACGTTGGCGCAGTCCATCGGAATCGAGACCCTGAAAGAGGGCACCGTTCTCGACGAAGCTCACCACACCCGTCTCCTCCGACACGACGATCGCAACGGCGTCGGTGTCTTCCGTGATGCCCAGTGCGGCGCGATGCCGCGTTCCAAGGGCTCTCGACAGCTGGGGGTTGATCGAGATCGGGAGAAAACAGGCAGCGGCCGCGACCCGGTTGCCCTGCACGATCACCGCGCCATCGTGAAGCGGGGACTTGGGATTGAAGATGGAAAGCATCAGATCGTAAGTGACGACCGCATCGAGCAGTACGCCGCCCTCGATATAGCTTCTCAGACCGATGTCACGCTCGAGCACGACGATGCCCCCAATCCGACGCTGGGCCAGCGCAATCACTGAAAAGACGACCTCGTCGATCGTACCCTTGCTCGAAGTCGGATTGAGAAAGCGGAAGAGCGGAGCCTGGCCCAGTTGAGACAGCGCCTTGCGAAGCTCCTGCTGGTAGAGCACGATCACGGCGAAACCCACGTAAGCCAGCGAATTTCTGAGCAGCCAGTTTACCGTCGAAAGCTGCGCCCAGCGCGACACGAAGAAAAAGAGCACGAGAACCAGGGTGCCCACGACCATCTGGAAGGCGCGCCCGCCGCGGATGAGCTGGAACAGCTTGTAGAAGAGGTAGCTGACCAGGAGAATGTCGACGACACCCGTCCACGTCAGATCGCGCGCCAGATCCCAGAGAAACTCGGTGGCGGTGCTCATCGGCTCTCGCCCGAATCCGCCTTCTCGTTCCTGACGGCATCGGCCACGAGAAGAACGTCACGCATCTCGGCAACGTCGTGGACCCGCACCAAGTGGGTGCCGCGGAGCACCGCGCAGGCAACGCTCGAGGCGGTGGCGAAGAGCCTTTGCTCGGGCGGTCGCGAGAGAATGCGACCAAGAAAGCTCTTTCGCGAGGTTCCCACGAGAATGGGTTTGCCCAGACTAAGAAGCTCGGGAAGCCGGTTCAGCAGCATCAAGTTGTGCTCGAGAGACTTGCCGAATCCGATTCCGGGGTCGACCAGGATGGATTCGCTTCGGATCCCGGCGCGCTCCGCGAGTCGAACCTGGTCTCGAAGATGAGCCCGGACCTCGGCGACGACGTCGTCATACCTTGGCTGTTCCTGCATGGTCTTCGGGCGTCCCTTCATGTGCATGAGGACGACGCCCGCCCCGGACTCCGCCACGACGGACGCCATTCGCTCGTCGGCGCTCAGGGCGGAGACGTCGTTGATCACGTCGGCGCCGGCCACGAGAGCGCGCTTCGCCACGGCCGCTTTGCGCGTGTCCACCGAGAGTATGACTTCGGTCTCCCGGCGGAGCCTCTCGACGACGGGGATGACCCGGTCCAGCTCTTGGCTCTCGGACAGATCTTCGGCCCCCGGGCGCGTGGATTCGCCGCCGATGTCGATGATGTCCGCGCCCGCCTCCACCATCATCAGAGCCCTTTCCACCGCGGCGGACTCGTCGAGGACGCGGCTCGCGGAGTAGAAGGAGTCCGGGGTCACGTTTACGACCCCCATGAGCGCAGTCCTCTTGCCCAAGATCAGCGCTTTGTCCCTTGCGCGAAACGTCAGCCAACGCACTTGCGGTTGTTGGGGGGACGCAAGAAACGAAGCCCAGGCAAACCGGAAGGCTCTAGCTCTGCGTGACGCTTCCCGGATTCTGCAGAATAGGAGGTGTCAGGGGAGCTTTACGCTCCTTTTCTTCCTTCCCTTTGGGCTCCGGCTTCTCCGCTACCAGATCACGAGCCGTCGGCTCCTTTTCCTTGAGCGGCAGCCCCTCGATCAGCAACTTCACTTCCTCGGCGTCGAGGACCTCCCGTTCGAGGAGGGCCTCGGACACCCGCTCCAATATGGCCCGATTCTCCGTGAGGAGAGCCTTCGCCTTGGCGTAGCTCTGCTCCACGATGCGCTTGACCTCCTGGTCGATCTTGATGGCGGTGTCCTCGCTGTAGTCCTGGTGACGAGCGATGTCGCGTCCGAGGAAAACCTGCTCCTCACGTCTGCCGAACGTGAGAGGTCCCATCTTCTCGCTCATGCCCCACTCACAGACCATCTTGCGCGCCAGCTCCGTCGCCTTCTCCAGATCGTCGTGGGCACCGGTGGTCATCTGTCCGAGCACCATCTCTTCGGCGATCCGGCCGCCCATCTTGACGGCGATCATGGCCTCCACGTACTCCTTGTCGTGGCTGTGGCGATCGGTTTCGGGCAAAAGCATGGTCACGCCCATGGCCATTCCCCTGGGGATGATCGTGACCTTGTGGATCGGGTCCGCCTTGTCGATGAATGCGGCGACCAGAGCGTGACCCGCCTCGTGATAGGCGGTCGTTTTCTTCTCCTCGTCGCTCATGATCATCGAGCGCCTTTCGGCGCCCATGAGCACTTTGTCCTTGGCCTCCTCGAAGTCGTCCATCATGACGACTTTTTGCCCCCGCCGCGCCGCGTTCAACGCGGCTTCGTTGACGAGATTTGCCAGATCAGCGCCGGAGAACCCCGGCGTCCCGCGCGCCAGGATCGTGAGGTTGACATCGTTCGCGAGCGGGATGCGGCTCGTGTGGACCTTCAGGACACCCTCGCGTCCCAGAACGTCGGGGAGCGATACCACGACGCGCCGGTCGAACCGTCCGGGACGAAGGAGCGCCGGATCCAGGACGTCGGGCCGGTTCGTGGCGGCGATGAGAATCACGCCTTCGTTCGACTCGAAACCGTCCATCTCCACGAGCAGCTGATTCAAGGTCTGCTCCCGCTCGTCGTGACCCCCACCGAGACCGGCGCCGCGATGGCGGCCTACCGCGTCGATCTCGTCGATGAAAATGATGCAAGGAGCGTTCTTCTTGCCCTGCTCGAAAAGATCGCGCACGCGGCTCGCGCCCACTCCCACGAACATCTCCACGAAGTCAGAGCCGCTGATGGAGAAGAAAGGGACGTTGGCTTCGCCGGAGATGGCGCGCGCGAGCAGCGTCTTGCCGGTTCCCGGAGGACCCATGAGCAGGACGCCTTTGGGAATCCGCCCCCCGAGCTTCTGGAACTTCTGGGGCTCTCGGAGAAAGTCGATGATCTCCTGGAGCTCCTCCTTCGCTTCATCGACGCCGGCGACGTCCTTGAACGTCACTTTTTTCTGCTGGCTGCTGCTCAGCTTGGCCATGCTCTTTCCAAACGACAGGGCGCGGTTGCCCGAACCTTGCATCTGTCTCATGAAGAAGATGAGAAAAGCGATCATGATGACGATGGGCGTCCAGCTGATGATATGGCCAATCCAAGAGGAGCTGTTGGCGTCCCTGGCCCTGACTTCGACCCCTTTGTCCAGCATCGTGTTCACGAGGTTGTCCACCTGGGGTGGCGCAAACGTCCGAATCGACTGGCCGTTCTTGAACTCGCCGACGATCTGGCTGCCCGCTCCCGTGCCGGTGATGGTGACCTTGGCGACGTGACCGCGCTCGAGCTGTGCCATGAAGTCGCTGAAGCTGAGCTCGCGCTCGTTCTTCTGGATTCGGGAAGAGACGCTCCAGAAGAGAAAGATGACGAGGGCAGCAACCATCCAGAACATCAAGTTCTTCATGTGAGAGTTCAAAGTTGCCTCCGATCTGGAATTCTACCTTGATTGCCGCATCATTCCGAGAAAAGGCGTCCCCCGAAAATGCTCGTTGAACCCGAGCCCATAGCCGGCGGCGAAGCCTTCCTCGGTGAGCTCGAAGCATACATAATCCACCGGACTGTCCACTTTGCGGTGGTTCTCACGATTGATGAGAGCCGCAACCCTCAGGGTCCGTGGCCTCCAGGTCTCCTCGATTTGGCCCCTGATGAAAGACAACGTAACCCCCGTGTCCACCACGCCCTGGATGAGCAGCACGTCGCGGCCTCCGAAATCGCTCGCCGAGCCGAAAGCGATGTCGACACGCCTCGGGCTCTGGGTATCCACCTTCAGGAAATCGCAGGTAAGCGAGCGGCGAATGTGCCGGATGAGGTCCGCCATGAACACCAACGAGTTGGGCAGAACGCCGACGCAGGCGATGTTGCCCTCGGAGAAATCCTCGGTGATCGTGCGTCCGAGCTCGTGGACGCGGGAGCGAATCGCGCCCTCATCGAAGAGCACCGTCAATTCTCCCTCGGTCGTCATCCGCCGACCCAACCGAGCTCGAGCTGTCTCACTCCCGAGCGCAAACGGGAAGACTCCGAAACCCCATGGCCGACTACCCAGAGGATCTCCCCGCCCCGGGCGCGGGCGACCAGCGGGACGGCCCATCTTTTCTCGCTAGGCACTTTCCGTTCCATTAGATATCGCGTGAGAGGTTTGGAACCGCTCGCGCCCAAGGGCCGAAAACGGTCTCCTCGCCGCGCGCTCCTGACCATCAACTCGGGAAACTCTCCCGCGAGAGCCAGGACCACCGAGTCTCCCGAAGCCTTCGGCTCCGTGATTTCTTCGGTCGCTCCGCTTCTCCTCCATGCCGCCGTCAGCGTCCCTCCCCTCTCCCGGATGAGAAGCTTGGCAGGGATGGGCAAGCGGTACTCGAAGCCATTATAGCCATGTTTCGAGCGGTTGCGCTCGATTCGTCCTGGTTCGCAGGTCATGATCAGCCGATCGAAGGAGCGCCGGACCAACACTCCGGGCAGGTGGAGCTCCCGGCCACTCTTGCCGTCGGCGAGAAGCGAGAGTACCTGATCGACGTGGGCCCGACCCACGTTCCTGAGGTGCCCTCGGACCCGAGAGAGGGCCTGTCGCACGATGCGGCGCTTCATCGCGTCGGAGTGGTGGGCAAGCGGGCTCACGTCCAGCACGAGGGCACCGTCGTCCGTTTCTCGGGCCAACTCCCCGAGTGCATCGGCTGTCAATCGCTCCATCCACCCCTCATCATCCTGAAGGAGGGCGGCGGCGCCGGCGAGGGCTTCCACGACTCGTGGGTTGAAATGGCGCCGAAGCTCGGGCAACAACATGTGGCGCACGCGGTTTCGCGCAAAACGGAGATCCTGGTTGGAAGAATCCTGTCGGTACGTCAGGCCGCGGTCGTGCAGAAATTCCTCGACATCGCTTCGTCTCGCTTCGAGGAGCGGCCGAATGATCAAGCCATCTACCTTAGGGTACGCCGCTGCGAGACCCCGTGTTCCCGACCCTCTGAGCAACCGGAGCAGGAATGTTTCTGCCTGGTCGTCCATCGTGTGGCCGACGGCAATGCGTGTGCACCGGAGCCGGGCGGCGGACCGTTTGAAGAAACGATAACGGGCCTGATGCCCTTCGTCCTCGATCGAGCGGCGGTTTTTTCTTGCCTCGAGCAACAAGTCGAGCCGGTCGGAAACGAAGGGGACACCGAGCCTTTGGGCGAGGGCGGATGCGAAAATCTCGTCTTGGTCGGCGTCGGAGCGCAAACCGTGGTTCAAGTGGGCGACGGCGAGAGGATGGCCCAGCTCGGCCATCACCTGGGCGAGTGCCACGGAATCGGCTCCTCCGGATACGCCCACGAGGACGCGCTCCCCGGGGGAGACCATTTCGTATCGCTCGATGGTGGCCGAGACCCTTCGAACCAGCATCGCTCGAGGGTTGGGCCTCCAGCGGGGCAGGCTTTTAAACAACTGGAGAAATCGTCCTAACTGTAATATGATACGAGAGTTCCGAGATCCTGTCAAGAAAGGACGCTGATTTCTCGCGTCGACCGCGCGCCATGGAAAAACAGTGTGTTCGCTGCCAGGTGACCTCGGAAGAGCGTCGCCTGAGAAAATGCGTCATTTGCTTCCGGTACTACTGCGACGAGTGTTTGGTGGACCGCGGCGGTCGCACGTTTTGCTCGAAACAGTGCGCGGATTTCTTCTTCTTCGGCGACGAAGAGGATTGAGCGGCGCAAAGTAAGGAGTCCTCGTGGAAACAAGCGCCCTGGTAACGATGTTCGTCATCGTCGGCGGTATCTGGGGTGGATTCGCCTACTTCCTCTATCAGAACGTGAAACGGGAACGGGACCAGCCCTGACGTGAACGTCGCCGTCATCGGGGCTGGGGCCTGGGGGACGGCACTTTCGAGACTCCTGTGCCTCAAGGGGCACCGTGTCACCATGTGGTGCCGCGAGGAGGACGTTCGGCTCTCGCTTCACGAGACGCGGGTGAACGAGCGCTTCCTACCCGGGGTTCGACTGCCGCAAGAGCTCGCGGTGACGGGAGACTTGGGGCGGGCGGCGGCACTGGCCGAAGCCCTGGTGCTCGCGGTTCCATCTCAGTTTCTCCGCGGAGTGCTTCAGGGCCTCGTCGGCCACGTGCGGCCCGGCCAAAGATTCGTAAGCGCGACCAAAGGTCTCGAGGAATCGACGCTGCGGCGCATGAGCGAGGTCGTGACCGAGGTCTTTCCCTTCGCGCCGGACGTCACCGTCCTGTCCGGGCCAACGTTCGCGTCGGAGGTTGCCCGAGACGAACCGACGGCGCTGGTGGCCGCGAGCTCTAGCGAAGAAGCGGCACAGCTTGTCCAGAGCAGCTTCTCGATGGCCAGTTTTCGCATCTATACGAGCGGCGATATCATCGGCGTGGAGCTCGGAGGGGCGGTCAAGAACGTCATCGCGCTCGCTGCGGGTGTGGCCCGTGGTCTCGGGCTCGGCCACAACCCCATCGCCGCCATCATGACCCGAGGTCTCGCCGAGATCGCCCGGCTGACGGAGGCCATGGGCGGACGTCGCGACACCCTGGCGGGACTGGCAGGGATGGGCGATCTGGTGCTGACCTGCACCGGCCACCTTTCCCGCAACCGACACGTGGGCGTCGAGCTTGGCCGTGGCAAATCGATTCAGGAGGTGACCGCCAGCATGGTACAGGTCGCCGAGGGTGTCAGAACCACCCACGCGACGGTTGCCCTGGCTCGGCGACACGATGTCGAAATGCCCATCGCTTTTCAAATGGAACGACTGCTGCGCGGGGAGACCTGTCCGAAAGCCGTCGTCGAAGAGCTCATGGCTCGGCCGCTGAAGGCGGAGTCCTGACGGACGAGGCACGCCCCTCAGTCGTAGCGAAGGATTTGGTAGAGCGTCGTTCGCTGGGCGGGTCGAAAACCGGCCTCCCGAATCAACGTCTTGACCTCTTCGGTCGACGTCTGATTCACGAAACCCGTGGCAGCGTGGACGTTCTCCTCGAATAGAGTGCCGCCGAAATCGTCCGCTCCCCAATGAAGAGCCACTTGGCCGGTTTTCTTCCCCTCGGAGAACCAGGATGCTTGGATGTGATCGAAGTTATCCAGGTAGAGCCTTGCCGCCGCGAGGATGCGCAGGTATCGGTTCGGGCCCGCGTGGCGCGGTATCTTGTTTACCAGGGGAGTATTTCCCGGCTTGAAGCTCCAGGGAACGAAGGCGGTGAACCCGGAGAACTCGTCCTGGAGGCGGCGGATGCTCTCGAAGTGCTCCACGATGTCCTCTTCGGTCTCGACATGTCCGTACATCATCGTCGCGGTGGATCGAAACCCGATCGCATGGGCTTCGCGATGGACGTCGAGCCAGCCGGCGGTGAGTCCTTTCTTGTGCGAGATCTTGCGCCGGACGCGCTCCGACAGGATCTCGGCTCCGCCGCCAGGGATCGTGGTTTGGCCCGCCTGTTTCAGACGAAGGAGCACTTCCCGAACCGTGAGCCGGGACACGGCGGCCATTCCCTCGATCTCGACCGCCGACCAGAAGTGAGGGGTCACGTCGGGGAAACGCGCCCGCACGGTTCGCACCATGTCGATGTAATAGTCGAGAGGCAGTTCAGAGTTCACGCCCCCCTGCATCAAAACCGTCGTGACGCCACGCTCGACCGAGCGTGCGATGCGCTCCATCATCTCGTCGATCGAGTGCGTGTACGCCTCGGGGTGCTCCGGGGGCCGATAGAAAGCGCAGAACGTGCAATCGACGTTACAGACGTTGGTGTAGTTCGGGTTCGTGTCCACGACGTAGGTGACGACCGGTTCGGGATGGCGGCGGTTCCGCACTTCCATCGAGAGCTGCCCGAGGTCGAGAATGGAGGCCTCACGCAGGAGAAACAGCCCGTCCTCGGGGGCGAGTCGCTCGCCGTCGCGAACTTTCGTACGAATGGTCTCGATGTTCACGGTCAGATCGGCTCGAGCATGCGATGCTGGAGCACGAGTCGCCGAAACTCCGCGAGCCCCTGCATCTCCGCCTCTCCGAGGCGGTAATGGAAGTTGCGGAGGTACTTGGAGAGGTCCTCGGGTCTTCCGAGCGCCGGCGCGAATCGAGCCGCGATCTCCTCGATTTGCGACATTCCCGCATCGAACGACCGCTCGAGAAGCTCGGCGAAGCCCCGTTTCACGTCGATGGGTAGGGAGCGACGGATGGCCCAGAGGGCGAAGACGAACGGAAGCCCCTTCCACGCCCACCATTCGGATGCCAGATCATAGCGGTGAGGAAAGCCAGGTCTCGGTCGCACCTTCTCTCCCAAAGCTTCGTTGCCGATGATGAGAAACGCGTCGGCGGTCTCCCTCAGCCCGCGAACGTACTGCTTGGGCCGGGCGCGGTGCCGGACTTCGAGCAGGAGGCGAAGCAGGCGCACCGAGGTCGAGGTCTCTTCGGTGATCCCGATCGTCGCCCCGGAAAGGGCCTCGAAGGGTCTCTTGCTCGCGAGCACGATGCTGTGGACTTCTTCGCGGTTGGCTACGCCGAGCTGGGCGATGGGCTCGTAGCGTTCCTCGCAGACGAGATAATCCGCGGTGGCGAGGATCCCCGCGTCGATCTCCCCCTTCATTGCCATTAGCCCGAGCTCGCGCGGCGGGGTGGGGATCAGTCGATGCTCGCCCAGAAGCGGATAGAACGGCTGGCTGTTCAGGTACGAAATCTGCCCGACTAGCAGTCTCATGCCGGATGAGCCGCCGTTCCGGCGGTCAATGGTATACGCGGATGACGTTATAGAGCGCATCTCGCTCGACCGGAGTCTTGCCGGACTCCCGGATCATCCCGAGAAGCCGGTCACGCGCCAACCCGACCGCACTCTTCGCCTGCGCGTAATGGGCGATGCGCTCCTCGCCGATGGTTCCGTCGAGATCGCTCGCCCCGAAGTTGAGCGCCACCGAAGCCGTGTCTTCGCCGAGCATGACCCAGTAGGACTTGATGTGATCGAAGTTGTCGAGGAGGAGCCGTGCGGTCGCCACCGTGCGTAGGTCTTCGATGGCAGAAGCCTGTCGCTCGGCGAGCCCGGTGTTCCCCGGCTGGAGCGCCAGCGGGATGAAGGACAGAAATCCGGGCTCTTCCTCCTGGGCTCGTCTCAGGCGCAGCATGTGATCGATCCGCTCCTCATACGTCTCGATGTGACCGTAGAGCAGCGTTGCATTCGAAGGAATTCCCATCCGGTGGGCGATCCGATGGACCTCGAACCAGCGGTCCGCTCCGATCTTGTTCTTGAAAGTCTCACGCCGCACCCGTTCGGAGAAGACCTCGGCTCCTCCGCCCGGCAGGGACCTCAAGCCCTTCTCCTTCATCCTCTCGATCACCTCTTCGAGGCTCATCCTGCCGATTCGGGCGAACCAGTCGATCTCCACCGCGGTCCAGGCCTTGATTTGGAGACTCGGGTAGGACTGATGGATCGCCTCGAGGATTCCCAGGTAGTCCTCGAAACGCCATTTGGGGTGGAGCCCACCCACGATGTGTACTTCCGTAATCTCCTCGTCGAGCTTTCTTAGGATCTCGTCGATGCTCATCTCGTATGCATGGGGGTCGCCCGGCTTGGCGGCGAAATCACAGAACGTACAGTCCAGAACGCAGAGGTTCGTCGGATTGATTTGGCGGTTCATTACGAAGAAGACGTTCTCGCCGGTCTTCGATTGCTTCACGTGATCGGCCATCTTTCCGAGGGCGGTCAGATCCCAGGTCTGTAACAACGTGAGGCCGTCTTGCTTGTCGAGGCGTCGCGAGCCGAGCAGTTTTTCCCAGATGGGTACAAGCTTCTCGTCGCGGAAGGTGATGTCGGTCGCGCTTAAAGTCATTTTATTCGCACTTCGTGCTCACATCTCACGTCTTCGAAGGAGCCCGATGGACGCGGACGATTGCCGAAATTGTTACACATCGGCTCGATGGACGCTATAGCTCGTCGGACCGCCAGCCCCCTTCGACGGGAACGCCGACCAGAGGGAGAACCTTGTCCACGAATCCGGAGACGACTTCGTCCATCGATCGAGGGTTCCGGTACCAGGGCGGGGAGACCGGCATCACGATCGCACCGTCTCTCGAAAGCTTCCATGCATTCTCGAGCATCTGGGTCGACAGCGGGGTCTCGCGAATCCCCACCACGAGTCGGATCCGCTCCTTGAGCGCCACCTGGGCAGCCCGGGTGATCAGCGTGTCGGCGATTCCATTCGCGATTTTCCCGAGAGTCGACACGCTGCAGGGCAGAAGGACGAGGGCATCGTAGCGATTGGATCCCGACGCAAAGGGGGCGGACAGGTCGTCGTCGGCGAAAACCGCCTTTGCGTGAGCTCTGAGGTCGTCGACACCGAGGCCGAGCTCGTGCTCGAGAACCTGGGCACCCCACTTCGAAACGACGAGATATTTGTCACCGGGACAGCGCTGGAGGAACTTGACACCATAGATTATTCCGGATGAACCACTTAGCCCAACCAAGATCCGCATCTGAGGCCTACATCTGTGTCCCGGCGACCACCAGGCCGAGGACGACGAAACCTACGATCGCGTTCACTTTGAAGAAGGCGAGGTCCACATCGCCCGCTTTTTGGTGCTCGACGAGCAAGAGTGCTCCGACCAGGGCGAGGAGGAGAAGCGACACGACCCCCTCGAGCGCGCGAACGTAGAGGGTGACGAGCAAGCCGAACGCGAGGAGGTGCAACCCGAGCGAGACCCGAAGGGCCGCCTCGCGACCGAGACGGGCGGGAAGGGAATGCAAGCCGTAGCTGCGATCAAAATCGATGTCGAGCGTTGCGTAGATGATGTCGAACCCCGAAACCCAGAAGAAAGTGAAGAAGCAGAGGAGCAACGCATTTTCGAAATCCGTAAACTCGAGTTTCACCGCGAACCACGCCCCCAAAGGACCCATCGCGAGCGCCGCGCCCACTCCGAGGTGTGCCCACATGGTGAGCCGTTTCAGGAGTGGGTACAGAATGAACAACGCGAGTGGAATGGGTGAGAGCCAGAGGCAAAGCGGCGAGATGGCCAGCGCTGCCAGGAGGAAAACGACCACTCCCAGGCCGGTTACCAGCCAAGCCTCGGCGACGGACATGATGCCCGAGGGAAGCTCGCGTCCTCGGGTGCGGGGGTTGTCGCGGTCGATCTTGCGGTCCAGCAAGCGGTTGAAGCCCAGTGCCGCCGTTCTCGCCCCCGTGCCGGCCACAAGAATCAGGAGAAGGACGCGAAGGGTCAGCTCGTCTCGAGCGAGGAGCGCCCCGCTCACGAGCAGGGGCAGCGAGAACACGGTATGCTCGATCTTGACGAATCGTCCGTACTTGAGCGCGCTCGCAAACGCCATGTTGCCCCTCGGAAGTCTACTAAAAACCCCTTTGACGCCGGAAGCAATGCCGAATAGAATCGCGCCCCGGTTGTTGTCCCGGCTCCTGCTCGAAAGTGGAATGAATCAATGAATCGATGTTATCCTCGGTCGTTTTCGAGATGGAGGCAATTGTCGCGAAAGCGGCAGCACCGGTCGAAATAACGAGATCGATCCCCGATGGAGGTGGACATCCAATCATGAAGAAGAAAAAGAAGAAGAAAGCCAAGGCGAGGAAAAAGACTGTCAAGAAAAAGGCTGTCAAGCGGAAGGCCTCGAAGAAATCGAAGAAAAAGGCCAAGAAGGCCAAGCGGAAAGTAGCCCGAAAGAAGGCCTCCAAGAAGCAAGCGAGCAAGAAGAAGGCCGCTAAGAAGGCCAAGAAGAAGGCAAAGGCCGCCAAGAAGAAGGCCGTGAAGAAGGCTGCCAAGAAGGCCTCGAAGAAGGCTGCGCCGAGCAAGCCTCCGGCGTCGGCCCCCAAGGCAGCGCCCAAGCCCGCTCCGTCGCCGACGGCGCAGCCGGCCGTGGAGAGTCCGGCCCCTTGGGAACGGGAGTCGACTGGCCTGGGCTGGGGCGCCGACGAGCCCGCGAGTGAGGGATTTCAGGATAGCGAAGGAGGTGGGAACGACGGAGACGACGACGATTCCTACTCGGGAGGGGTGGACCCTTTCTGATTTCCGGCGGTCAAATCTGACTTCGGTCTACCGGCCGCTTGCTGGTTCCCCTCTCGAGTTCGGGGTCTGGGTTCGCGGGCTTCCCTCGGCGTGCGACGAGGCCGACCGATCCATCGGGAACGTCAGTCATCGAGGCGAAAATGGCCCCCTTCGGCAAAATGCTTCATGTCGCACGTGGGACACTCGACGAACTCACGCCCTGCCGAGCGTTCGATGAGCCCGGAAGCATCCTCGGCATCGATAGGATGACCACAGGTGCAGTAGAGCACCCCTCCTTCGAGAAAGACGTCGTCCTCAACCTCCAGCTCGTCGCTCATGGTCGTGCTCCTTCGGTTGCTATCGAATGGAAATGTCGGTGATTATAGCACTTCCTCCGCGGACGAGTGCGTTTCGAATGTGTGATAGGATGAGCCGCCTCCTTGGTGCCGAGAATCCGGAAGAAAGATGAAAGCAAGAAATGTCGCTCTGTCGTCGTTGGTCGCTTGTGCCCTGATCTTCTCGAGCTCCTGTGGCGGGCCCGATATCGGAGTCACGAGCGACGAGATTTTGATTGGCACGTGGGCGCCCATGACCGGTCCCGCATCCAACCTCTCGACTATCGCCCGCGCGATGGATGCCTATTTCACCTACATCAACGAAGAAGAGGGTGGTATCCACGAACGTAACCTCCGCCTGATCATCAAGGACGATGGCTACGATCCAGCAAGAACGCCATCGGTCGTCGAGGAGCTCGTCGACGGTGATCGAGTCTTTGCCATACTCGGCGGCAACGGCACCGCCAACTGCCTCGCCGTCAAAGACTATCTCACCCTCAAGCTCATTCCCTGGGTGAATCCCGGCTCGGGAGCGCGCATCTGGACGTCACCGGTGAACGCTTACGTCTTCTCCACGTTTCCGGCTTACGTCACCGAAGGGCGGATTCTCGCCAAGTACGCGGCCGAGGAGCTGACCGCCAAGAAGTTCGGTCTGCTGTACCAGGACGACACCTTCGGTCGTGAGGGCCAGGAGGGGGTCCGCCTCGGACTTCGTAATACCGACAAGGAAATCGTTGTCTCCGAGCCCTACCAGGTCGGCGCCGAGGACTTGTCGGGTGTCGCGCAGAAGTTCAAGGACGCCGAGGTCGATTTGATCTTCGTGTGGACGATTGCCGAAGGAGCCGCGGCGCTCGTGAAGGCACTCGACGCGATCGAGGGGTATCAACCCCAAATCGTAGCGAGTCAGATTCTCTCCGATCCGGTGATGTTCGAGCTCGCGGGGCCCAGCTGGGAAGGCGCCATCGTGGCCTCCAGCGTCCCCGAGCCGGGCTCTAATGAGCCCGGGGTGGCGCGGGCCCGGGAAATCATCCAGAAGTACGGGCAGGGCATCCAATTCGGAACCTACGCGATGTGGGGTCTCTCGCGGGCAGAAGTGCTCGTCGAGGGATTGCGACGAGCGGGCCCGGATCTCACCCGTCTCAAATTGATCCAGTCCCTCGAGAGCATCCACGACTGGAGCGACAATTTCCTCGGGACTCCGATCAGCTTCGATACGGAGAACCACCAGGGTTTGAACACCGTTCAACTGAGCAAAGCGGAAGGCGGAACGCTCGTCTCCCTGTCGGATTGGCTGGAGTCGTGAATCAGGAAAACTGAATTCCGACTGGGAATACTGAATCGCCAATTCAATTTCTTGACCTTCCTCCGAACTGCCCATTAGAATTCGCCGGGGCTCCTCGCGATGAAGTTTGGCCGAACGGTCCGCAAACTGCGAGAGGAAAAGAACATCAGCATCGCGAAGTTCGCGAAGAAGGTTGGTATCAGTCCAAGCTATCTCGCCCCGATCGAGAGAGACGTCTTCCCCCCTCCGGCAGAGTCCAAAGTCGTTCGAATCGCGAGAGCACTCGACCGGGACCCCGACGAATTTCTCTCGCTCGCCGGCCGGATCGGCAGCGACATTCGTCGCATCATCCATCGTCAACCTGGCCGGGTCGCTCGTCTGCTCCGGGCGATCGACGGACTGCCGGTGAAGGACATCGACAAACTGGTCGAAAGCGCCCTGAAGAAGAACCGCCGAACCGGGAGGGCGCGGAGAACGTAAGATCCATCAAGTCATGAGGAGCTGAGCGCCGGCATTACAATAGCGTTCCATGGGTGCACCCACCGGTAGCTTCCCCGACCTCAGGGTCGTCTCCATCCAGGACTTGCTCCGGCACGAGGACGTCGATCTAGAGCGCGTCGCCCGTCTCCTCGATCGCCTTTCGGCCGACGGGGTGTTGAGAAACCCGCCCGTCGTCGCGAGATTGCGGCAGAGCCAGAAGTTTCTGTTGCTCGATGGCGCCAATCGCGTCTCCGCGCTCGAGAACCTCGAGATCCCTCATCTCCTGGTTCAAGTCGAGGATTTCGACGACCCTGCGCTCGAGGTCCGCCACTGGAATCACGTCGTACGCGACATCGAGGCCCGCACGCTCACGAGAAAGGTCCACGACATTCCCGGCATCGTGGCCCGGGGCGGGGAGCCCCGTCGAGACGGCCCCGACTATCTCGCAACGATCTCGACCGGTGAAACTGCCTCGACACATCTCTACGGCGGCGAGGGGATCGGTGAGCGAGTCTTCTACTGGCGTTCGATCGTCGAGGTCTATCACCGAGGCGACGCGCGCATGGACCGTGTCAGCCACGACGACATCGAGACGCTGCGATCGCACCATCCGCACTTCGGAGCGCTGGTTTCCTTCCCCGATTTCCGCAAGGAGGAGATCCGAACGATCGCCGAGGCCGGTGAGCGGCTTCCGTCGGGAGTCACGCGCATCCTCGTGCCGCGAAGAGTACTCGGGTTCAACCTGCGCCTGCCGCTTCTCAAATCGAGCCTGCCCCTCGAGGAGAAGAGACGTTGGCTCGCGGAGGAGATTCAGCACAAGGTCACGGAGCACAAGGTCCGCTACTACCAGGAGCCCACTTTCGTCTTCGATGACTGAGCGGTTGCAGCATTGAGGTAAACGCGGACCCCATGCTACGATTCCGCTTATGTCGGGTCATTCCAAATGGCATTCGATCAAGCACAAGAAGGCGGCGGCCGACGCCAAGCGCGGCAAGGCTTTCACCGCCATCATCAAGGAGATCACCGTTGCCGCACGCATCGGCGGAGGGGATCCGAGCTTCAATCCTCGGCTCCGGCTCGCCGTCGACAAAGCCAAAGCGGAGAACATGCCCAAGGACAACATCGAGCGAGCGATCAAGAAAGGCACGGGGGAGCTCGAGGGTTACAGCCTGGAAGAGGTCCAGTACGAAGGCTATGGTCCCGGGGGGGTCGCCGTTCTCATCGAGGCGACCACCGACAACCGCAATCGCACCGTGGGTGAGGTTCGCCACCTCTTCTCCAAATACGGCGGCAACCTGGGTGAGTCCGGCTCGGTGAACTGGCTCTTCGAGAAGAAAGGCTATCTCGTCGTCGAGCGCACCGACATCGATGAGGAAGCCCTTCTGGAAACAGTCCTCGAAGCCGGAGGGGACGACGTCAAAGAGGACGGGTCGAGCTGGGAGATCTATACGTCTCCCGATTCCTTCGAGGCCGTCCGGGAGGCCCTCAAGAGCAAGCACATTCGCATAGCTGCCGAGGAGCTCTCCATGGTCCCGAAATCGAGCGTGAAGCTGGAGGGCCGGCAGGCACAGCAGATGCTCAAGCTCATGGACGCGCTCGAGGAGCACGACGACCTGACCCAAGTCTGGGCGAACTTCGACATCGAGGAAGCAGAGATCGAAGCCGCCCTGTCGAGCTGAATTGAGGATTCTCGGGATCGACCCCGG
>DASPGQ010000220.1 GCA_035620555.1 Vicinamibacteria bacterium | reverse complement strand
ACTGGGAAAGACCCACTTGCCGTAACCCGGCTCGATGGCCCGTCTCACGAGGACGAGGCCCCCGTCCTGCTGGAAGATCGTTCCTGCGGCAAGCTTCGGGTTCTGGAAGAACACGAACTCACAGGTGATGCAGACGAGCCGCTCGGGCTCGAGCTCTTTGACCCTTCGCACCGCGAGCCCCGCACCGCATTTGGGACAAAAGCGGTACTCGTCGAGGAGGGTAGGCATCATGGGCCCTCGAAGCTATGATTTCATTCGAAATCACGAAGTGTCAAAGGAGCCAATATGACGCGTTATTTCCGGGAAGGGGAAGTCGCCGAGCTTCTACCCATGAAGGACGCGGTGGCCGCGGTGGAACAGGCGTTCATTCAGCTCGGTGAAGGCAAAGCCGTGAATCGACCCCGATCGAGGGCGCGTGCGGGCAGAAGGATGCTGCACGTGATGTCGGCGGCGAGCGAGGCGCTCGGTTACGTCGGCCTCAAGGCCTACACGACCGGCCCGGATGGGGCTCGTTTCTACGTCATGCTCTTTGCCGCCGAGACCGGAGAGCTCGTGAGCCTCATGGAGGGTGACACTCTCGGCCAGATCCGTACCGGGGCGGCGAGCGGCGTCGCTACCCAGTATATGGCCCGAGCCGACGCGGATACCGTAGGGATTTTCGGCACGGGGTGGCAGGCGCGATCGCAGCTCGAGGCCCTGGCGGTCGTTCGATCGCTCCGATCGGTCGTCGCCTATAGTCGCGACGAGCAGAAGCGCGCTCGTTTCTGCGACGAGATGTCTTCGCGCCTCGGGATCCCGGTGACGCCGGCATCAAGACCGGAGGATGTGACCGCCGAGGCCCACATCGTGGTGACGGCCACCAGCGCGAAAGAACCGGTTCTGTGCGGATCCTGGCTCGTTCCCGGACAGCACGTGAACGCCATCGGCGGGAATGCGCTCGGCCGGCGCGAGATCGACGAGGAGGTCGTGACCCGCTCGAGCTTCGTCGCGGCCGACTCCGTCGAACAGGCACGGATCGAGTGCGGAGACCTGGCAGCCGTTGTCGACGCGGGCAAGCTTCGTTGGGAGGACGTTCACGATCTGGCGGATGTCGTCACCGGAAAGAAGGTGGCTCGGAGGGACGCCTCCGAAATCACCCTTTTCGAGTCGCAAGGTCTCGCGCTCGAGGACGTCGCCGTCGCGAAGCTGGTCTACGAGAGGGGCGTGAGCCTCGGTCTGGGCAAAGACCTGGAAATTTGATTGGGGCCGCCTCCGCGAAAGGAGTCGTCATCGTTGACATCAAAATGATGTAGCGGCATTATTTTCGAATGACTCGTACGCAGATCCAATTGCCGGACGCTCTCTATGAGCGCGCCAAGAGGATCGCCAAGCGGCACGAGATATCCCTCGCCGAGCTGGTCCGTCGAGGGCTCGAGCACATCATCGAGCTCTATCCTCTCGATGAAAAGAGCGTGGATCAGTGGGAGCTTCCCAGTCCACGAGCGCTAGGAGAATTTCTGTCGCACCCGGACGACTGGCGCGAGCTCGTTTGATTCTTGGCGCGCGCCCTCATCT
The DNA here is from genome assembly GCA_035620555.1 of Vicinamibacteria bacterium. Classification (NCBI taxonomy): domain Bacteria; kingdom Pseudomonadati; phylum Acidobacteriota; class Vicinamibacteria; species Vicinamibacteria bacterium. The sequence continues at coordinate 1,493 of DASPGQ010000220.1, read as the reverse complement.
CGACGGCAGGAGTTCTCAACCCTCCACAGTGCGTGCCGTGCCGGGCTCGCGGGCGACGAACCGTCCCTGCTTCACGTTCCCGACGTACTTTTGGTCGCGAACGATCACCTGGCCCCGAAGGAGCACCGTGTCCGGAAGGCCGGTGACTTCTCGTCCCTCGTACGCGTTGTAGTCCACCTTCATCCGGTGCGTGCTCGCACTGATGGTCCACTTCCGCTTCGGGTCCCAGAGCAAAAGGTCGGCGTCGGCTCCCACGGTGATGGAGCCCTTGCGGGGGTAGAGCCCGAAGATCTTTGCGGGGCGGGTCGAGACGAGCTCGACGAAGCGATTGGCGCTGATGCGCCCGCCATTTACCCCACCATCATAGAGGAGCATCATTCGATTCTCGATCCCCGGTGCGCCGTTGGGGATCTTGCTGAAATCGTTCCTTCCCAGCTCCTTCTGCTCCTTCATGCAGAAGCTGCAGTGATCCGTCGATACCGCCTGGAGGGCGTCGGTGCGAAGCCCGTTCCAGAGTCTCTCCTCGTTGCCTCGGGGCCGGAGCGGTGGGGACATTACGTACTTGGCCCCTTCGAAACCGGGCCGCTCGTAGTCCTCGTACGACAAGAACAGATATTGCGGGCAGGTCTCGGCGAAAACCGGAAGTCCGCGCTCTCTCGCACGGCGGACCTCTTCCATCGCGTCGCCGGCGGATAGGTGAACGATGTACACCGGAACTCCGGCCATCTCCGCCAGCGCGATCGCTCTCCGCGTCGCCTCCGCCTCGGCGCTCATGGGACGCGTGAGAGCGTGCCACTTGGGCTCGGTATGGCCTTCCGCGAGCGCTCGTTTCACGAGGGTGTCGATCACGCCGCCGTTCTCGGCGTGCATGCAGATCAATCCGCCGTTCTCCCGCGTGCGCAGCATCGCCTCGAAGATCGTCGCGTCGTCGACCATGAAGACGCCGGGATAGGCCATGAAGAGCTTGAAGCTCGTGATGCCCTCCTTCACGAGAGCGTCCATCTCCTCGAGGTGCGAGGGCTCGAGCTCGCGCACGATCGTATGAAACGAATAGTCGATGGCCGCCTTGTCCTCGGAACGCTTCCGCCAGGCGTCCACTCCGTCGTGAAGCGATCGTCCGAAGTCCTGGATCGCGAAGTCGATGAGAGTCGTCGTGCCGCCACAGGCGGCCGCGGTGGTCCCGCTCACCCAGTCGTCGGCGGTCACGGTGCCACCGAAGGGCATGTCGAGATGCGTGTGGACGTCGAGCCCGCCCGGCATCACGAGCTTTCCCGAGGCATCGATGGTCTCCGGGCTTTCGAGCGCGAGACCGATGGCGGCGATCCGTTCTCCCGCGATTCCGATATCGGCTTTGTACGTGTCGTCGGCGGTCACTAGGGTGCCGCCTCGGATGACTTTGTCGAGATGCATCGTTGCCAGCCCTCCGTCGCGAGGATATGAGCCTCTTTCACGAAACGCAAACGCAGTGATAACGTAGCCTTCGGAGGTTCCGA
>DASPGQ010000219.1 GCA_035620555.1 Vicinamibacteria bacterium | reverse complement strand
AGGCTCTGCAGGAGACCCCACCGCATTACCCGCCGGGGTGTACGACGATCTTCTCGCCGGGATGGGAAGTCGATTCGACCGGAGGGACTGCCGCCTGGTGCCAACCCATGGAGCGCGACCTCTACGATTGCTACAAGACCTGTTTCTGGCCCGCTCAGGTGCCCGACTACCTGAACAACAACCCCGACTGGCATTCGGGTTGTGCGAGTGCGAGCCAGGATTGGCGGAAGATCGATCTGATTTTCCCGTAAGAGGTTCTATGCGAGCCTTCGCCCTCACGCTATTGGGGCTTTCTTGCCCTCTCTCACTCGGCGCGCAGAGCGAGCCCACCGTTTTCATCGCCGGTGTATGGCCCGACCGAATCCTTTTCTTCGACCAGACGACGGATGAGTTCACTGAGGGTCTGCGCCTGCGCCATGGTGCGGTGACCGACAGCTCCTATACCCAAGACAAGAGACGGTTTTTTCTCATCACCGATCGCATGGAGTCGGTCGAGGTGGTCGATCCGGTGCGTCGAGAGGTGATCGACGAGCTCAAGCTCTCGACACCGGAGCTGCGCGTTCGAATCTTCGGCGTGTTCCCGAACCCCGAGGGTACTCGCGCCTACTTGACGGTGAGCTTGGTTCGCCTTCTGGCCGATCGGTACCTTCGCGAGCAGGAGTACGACATCGTGCTCTACGACTTCGAGAAGGACGAGGTCGTGGAGCGGTTCTCGCTTCCGGAAGAGGTGCAGGGCCGCTTTCGTCCGCCGCTTCACGTGCCCCCGGGTGGGAAATCGATCTACGTCCTGGGAAGAGACATCTACGAGATCGATGCGCGGACTCACGAGGTGAAGGACACCTGGGTTCTATCGAAGCCGCTTCTCGCGGGCTATGGCGCTGTCAGAGGGATGAGCCTGACGCCAATCGACGAGCCCGGCGTTTTCTACGGAATCTATCGCACCAAAGACCCTGTTCAGGAGAAGAGCCTCTTCGGGCTGGCGAAGATGAGCCTCTACGAGAGGAAAGTGGAAAGCTACGAGTTGGGCCCGGAGCTGGAGCTCGGTCGTGGGATCGCCATATCGCCAGACAAAAAGCGCGCCTACGCCGGGCTCAAGGATGTGGTGGTCGTCGACCTGGAAACGAGGAAGGTCATCCTCCGAAAGGAGGGTTTCGAGCGAGGCCGGACCAACAACAGCCTGATCGTCTCGCATGACGGAACGAAGCTCTACGTTTCCGGGGTGGGCGATACCGTATGGGTTTACGATGCGGAATCCCTCGAGCTCCTGAAGACCGTCTATGCGGGTGGCGACTTCATGATGCCCCCGGTCGAGATCCCCAATCCGAGGCTTCCGGCGAACGACTGACGACGTGAATCGAGGGGTTCGTGTGGGCGTCGTGGACAGTGGGATCAATCCACGCCATCCTCACGTGGGCTCGGTCGCCGGTGGCGTAGGCATCCGCGTTCGGGACGGCCGCGTCGAGCTCGACGAAAACTGGCAGGACCTCTTGGGCCATGGCACGGCGGTGGCGGCCACCATCCGTGGACACGCCCCCGAGGCCGCCCTCTTCTCGATCCGGATCTTCCGTCGTCGACTCGATGCGCACGTCGAGGCGCTGGTACGCGCGATCGAATGGGCAGCCGATAACGGACTCGATATCGTGAGCTCGTCTCTCGGCTGCGTGAGCCGGGAGTGCCAGCCCGAGCTCGAGCGCATCGTACATGGATCCGGGCTGACGATCGTTTCCGCCGCGTCGATTCAGGGCGAGCCCTCGACTCTCGGCGCGATCCCGGGAGTCTTGGCGGTGGCGGCGGACCCGAGGTTCGCCGACGACCAGATCCTTTATCGCGACGGTGTTTTCTACACCTCGCCCTGGGCGCGCTCTCTCGGCGAGCTGCCGAAGGAGAGAAACTTCCATGGCACGAGCCTGGCCGTAGCCCACGTTAGCGGGGCGATCGCGGCACTCCTCGGGGCGCGGTCGATGAAGCCAACCGAGCTCCGCGCGGAGTTTCGCGCTCTCTGCACGTCCGGTGGGCCGAGGACGTCCGAGGTTTCGGCCGGAAGCGCCGGTGGCGGAGCCACGGCTTCGCGTTCTAATCTAAGATGAGTCCCGAATGCGAATCCTCAAATTGGCGCTGGTGTTGGCGATCGCTAGCCCGGCGTTCGCCGAGGTAGACCCCGACAAGGGAGTCTTCCTCGTCGCGAGACCGAAGATCGATGGGGGTCCGTTTGCGCACAGCGTCGTGTTGATTCTCGCCCACGGGGATGGCGGGACCCTTGGCGTCATCGTCAATCGAGCGAGCGATGTCCCTCTCGAGGAAGCCCTTCCCGATTTGCAGAGTAAACGAAAGCCGGGGCATTCTCTTCACTTCGGGGGTCCGGTAGGACTCGACGGACTCCTCTTTCTCTTCCGCAGCGATGAGCCTCACGAGGGCGCCGACCAGGTCATGGACCATGTCTACTATTCCGGCGGTCGCAACGTCCTCGAGACCCTTCTGGACGAGAACATGGGGCCCGAAGAGCTCAGAGTCTTCCTCGGTCACGCGGGTTGGGCTCCCGGCCAGCTTCGTGCCGAGATCGCGCGCGGCGACTGGGACCTCGTCCGCGCCGACGCCTTCACCGTGTTCCAGAAAGACCCGAAGACCCTTTGGCTCGAGCTCTCTCCGTCCAGCCGGACCACCGCGGATTCCTAAGCGGGCTGATGAAAAAGAGAGCGGAGGTTGATCATGAGCAGAAACTTCATCGTGGCCCTGGCGCTCCTCGCGGGTGCCTGTGGGGCGTCGGACACGGGCAGCTCGAACGCCGCGATTCCCGTGGACAAGATCGTCTCGGATACGGACCTTCTTCGCGAGATGCAAGCGGCCGCGAACGACATTGTTCGCAACGCCGCGGATTGCAATTACGTGACGAGCGCGGCTCCCGACTTCTACCGCATGCTCGGCGAGGCCGAGGGGAAAGTCCAGACCGAGGCGGGAAAGCAGAGTCTCGAGACGGTCCAGAGACAGGTGGACCGCATCGCCGAAACCTGCGGTGCTCGGTAGCGGCGCACGGGTTCCGGGCCAGTCGAGGCTTGGACGGGGAAGAGCCGAGGAGACCAAGCGACGAGCTCGAATGCATAGAGTGCAGGAGGTAGGATGCCAACTTTCGTGTTGATGACCAAACTCTCGCCCGAGACCATGGGTGATCCCCGAGGCATGAAGCAGGTCGGCAAGACCTGGCTCCAGAAAGTCTCGCAACACTGTCCCGGCGTGAAGTGGATCGCCCACTACGCGCTTCTCGGTCGCTACGACTTCATGGACATCTACGAGGCGCCCGACTTCGAGACCGCTCACAAGGTTTCTTACATATCGCGGGCGGAGGGTGCTCTCGATGCCGAGAGCTGGCAGGCCGTCCCCTATGAAGACTACGTGGAGCTCGTCGACGACCTGAAGTAAGCAGGCAACGTCGCGCTCTTCATCGCCCTGGTAGGCTAGTCAGCGCTCGAATTTGTAGATCGTACCGCTCCGCATCACGAAACGAACGCGCCGGAGCGCGGAAACGTCTTCGAGGGGGTTTCCCTCGACCGCGATCAGGTCGGCCGCCATCCCCGCTCGAATCTGGCCGATCTCCTCTTCGAGTCCGAGCGACTCCGCCGCGAGCGACGTTGCGCCGAGGATCGCCTGGTGCGGGTCCTGTCCGCCGGACTCGACCCGGTAGACGAGCTCCTCCACGTTGCGGCCGTGGGCTCCGGCGACGGCATCGGTTCCGAAGACGATCTTCAGCCGATTGATGCCGAGCCCGACTTTGAACGCCTCGAGAACCGAAGGGACGGCGTTCTCCATTTGACGAAAGCCCTCCTCGGTATAGTTCCCGATTCCGAGATACCGCGACTTGTTGTCGAAGTAGTTCTGGAAGATGAGGTGAGTGTTGGGATCGAAGTAAACGCCCTTCTCCGCCATCAGGCTCATCGTCTCCTCGTCGAGGAGGGCTCCGTGCTCGATGGTGGTGCACCCCGCTTCCACCGTTCTCCTTGCGCTTTCCGGTCCGTGCGCATGCACGACGCTTCTCAAGCCAAGGCGTGCCGCTTCGGAGCATGCGGCCTGAACCTGCTCCTTCGTGAGCGTGGGCTCACCCCCGTCCCTTATGCTCGCGGATGCGAAGATCTTGATGACGTCGGCGCCCTCGGCCGCCTGCTGGCGTACGAATGCGCGGATGGCTTCGGGGTCTCCGGTCCGGTCGGTGACGCTGCGGAGCGAGGTCAAGATCCTCGGTCCGGGAAGGACTCCCCGGTCGATGGCATCCCGAAGCGGCTTGTCCACCGGAGCTCCCAAGCTCTGGACGGTGGTGAATCCGGCCATGAGCATCTTGTACGCGTTCTCGGCGGCGTAGAGCACCTGCTCTTCCGGTCCTTCTTCCGAGGCGTCGCTGGCGAGCCGCCCGGTTCCGTCGAAATGCCAGCTCACGTGGACGTGGGTGTCGATGAGCCCGGGCAGAAGCGTGAGCCCGACGAGGTCGTAACTCGGCGTGCCCTGTGACGGTCGGACTTCTTGTATCGAGCCATCCCGGATCTCGACGTCACGATCCTCGAAGCGGCCGCCGGAGCCGTCGATGAGCAAAGGAGTCCTCAATATGAGCGAGTCCTGAGCGAGCACGAGCAGAAGGAATGTAGTGAGCGTCATGAGCGGTTCCCTGAGTCCCAAAGAGTGCTCAATGCCGTGGCGGGACCCGTAATCGATCGTGCCGCCACGGCTCGGGCTGCTTACGGCGCGGCAGGCGCGCCGGGCTCGCTCCGCTCGCGCAGGCTGGACTGTACTTTTTCATCATCCTGCTAACGGCTACTTCGCCAGCGGATCCGGACGCATCTGGAAATGAACGACGATTGGCCGGCTGCCCTTGCCGGTCTCTTTCAGCCACGGGGTGCGATCTCCTTCGGGAACCCATAACCCGCGGCCTTTCCAGCCGGCATCGGGATCGTCGATGCGGCCCTCGAATCCCTTGGTATAGAAGCCGAGCGGATAGGGGACTCGCAGGGTGACGAACTCGCCCTCGACCAGCGCATGGACGCCGTCGAAGAGGTTTCCCGTGGCGATGGGCACGTTTCTTCCGAGGCCCAGCGTGTCGTGCTGATCCACCCAGGTGTAGTAGCTCGACTCGACGCTGAACCCGGGAGCTTCGGGAAAGGACGGGCCGGGCAGATCGTGAAAGGTCCAGCCCTCGGGACAGTGATCTCCGGTCGCGTTCGGTCCGTTCAAGGGCCCCTTGCACTTGCGGCGGTCGAACTCACCCAGGTGGCCACTGCCGAGCGACGCCCAGACGACGCCGTCGGTGTCGATGTCCGCGCCGCGTAACCCAAAGCCAGGCAAGGGCGGATTGTAGGTCTCCGCCAATCCAGTTTCCGGATCGTATCGGGTCAGGGACCCTGGGTAATAGAAAGTATTGGAGCCCCAGACGGACCCATCGGCCGGATTCGGCATGACCGCGTAGAAACCCTTGGGAACGCGCTTGTCGAGGTTCGGATCCAGATCGTCTTCGGGCTCCACCCATTCGTCTCGCTGGCCGTTTCCGTTCGTGTCCAGCACTAACGGCGACCAGCCCTGGGCTGCGGCCGCGTCTCCGGTCTCATCGAATACCTTCGTGTTCAACCAGCCAACCACCTGACGATCGCCGCTGGTCCAGAGGGTGTTGTCTTCGTCGTAAGCGAACTGCAGGTGATGGGTGCTGAAGCAGGTGTCGACGAAGGTGTATTCCTGAGTTTCGGGGTCGAGCATCGCCAGATGCCGGCTCGATCGCTCGGTGGGGAAGAGCCGTGCCGATGGGTGTTCCGAGCCCTCCCGGCAGAACTCCGGATTGTCCGGCCCGCGTATCCGCGCCGTCAGCCATACGCGGCCTCGGTGGTCGAGCATCGGATTGTGGATGTTCGTCTGGCTGTCCCAGATGGCTTCGTCGCCCCAGTACGGCGACGGTGCGACGACCGGGTCGTCGTGAGTGGTCGGCGTGTCTTCGTCCCGGGCGGGGGCGTGGTAGACGGTGTCGGTATTGGCGACGGGATCGAGGATGGGAATCTCATCGGTGCTGAGCTCGGGCGCGCCATACAGCAGTCCGTATCCGTTGACCGTCGGATTGCGACGGTCGGTACCGGAAAGATCGTGCATGTAAGCTTTGGCGTTGGACCAGTCCCGGATGGTGGCGACGACGTTGCGCTCGCGGCCGGTCGGACGCTCGGGAGCCTGAGCCGGCAGCTCCCCCGCGGCGATGCGGTCGGTCCAGTCCGCGAGGTACTTGATCGGCAATCCGGCAAGGAGCTGCTCCGCCTGGCGAGCCATCTGGCCACCCGCCTGGCCCGAGGAGATCCGGCGTAGCCAGGCCTGCTCCGATGACTCGAACTCCCCAATCCCTTCGGGCAGGGCGCGGGTCGCGAGTTGGCCCATCTGATGACAGCCGACGCAACCCATGTTCTTCATCCACATCAGGTAGGCATTCTTGCCACCCGTGACCTTCTCGAGCTCGGCCTCATCGGGAAGATCCATCATCGCGTACCAGTAGGCGGCAGGGTAGACTTTCGCGGCTGCGGCAGCATCGGGCGCGATCTCCGCGGTGAGATCCGCGTGATCGCCGGGCTTGGCCGAGACCTTTCTCGAGTCGGCCAGCCCGTAGCCACGAACCCAGACCTGATAGTTTGCCGGGGGCAGGTCGGGCACCACGTAACGACCCTGGTCATCGGTCACGACGACCCGAACGAACATCGTCTCGAGGTCGCTGGTCTCGGCAATCACCCAGACCCCGGCCTCGGGACCCTTGGTGCTGCTCACCACCCCTCCGATGTCGTCTTCATCGATCGCGACACCTGGAGATGGTGATTCGGCCTCGCACCCGGCCAAGAGCACTGTCGCCGCGATCATTCCTCGTAGGAGCCGGCCCATCTTCGACATGATTTGTCTCCTTATCTTAGTGGTCGCTCGCCTCCTCGGCTCGCTCCCGGCGCGCGCTCCTCGCGCGGGCCGCTCCTACATCGTGACGGAAGTCTAAGTCAGCATGACACGCATCGGTGGTTGTTTTTTGCGCCCAGCTTTTCCAGCAGGGCAACGGTCTCGGGAAACGGAGAGACCCTTTCGATGGGCCCGTTGGCCATGTCGGCGGTGGTCTGTCCCTTGCGGCTCGTGGCCTTCACATCGGCCCCTTTCTCCACGAGGTAGAGCACGAGATCGTTGTCCCCTCGGGAGGCGGCGTGGTGGAGCGCGGTGTAACCGTTGGCGTCGCGAACATCGACTGAAGCCCCGCACTCTTCGACCAGGAACTTCACCGCTGGCACCCAGTTGTCGGGAACGTGACGATGCGCGTTTCCGGCGAAGGACTGTCCGTAGCCCACGCCGGAGGCTGCATGGATCGGATAGATATGAGGGCCGCCTACGGGGACTTCGGGATTGCCCAGCTTGAAAAAGTGAGCGAGCTTCTTGAACGGTTCGGAGATGTTCTCTTTGAAACCGGCGGTGTCCTCACCTCGGCGGCGCCTCGCGGGAGGCTTGAGGGTGGGAAGACTAGGATCGGCTCCGTGTGCCTTCAAGAGACGCATGGCTGCGACGTCCAGTGCGTAGGCGGCGCGCCAGAACGGCGTCGCCCCCATATAGTCGATTCCCGCCGCGCGTAACACTCCGAAGGTGTATTCCATGTACCAGAGATGTTTTTCGAGGCGCACGTTCGGGTCGGCCCCAGCGAGGAGAAGAGCCTCCATGAGCTCGAGGTGCGTGGCCTTCTGTTGTTGGTTCTCGATGGGGTGGGCGTAGGAGGCTCGGGGCGCCCAGGTTCGCTCGAGGGCAGCAAACAAAGGCGTCGTGCCCGCCGTGCTGGCAAGATTGGGATTCGCCCCCCTCTCGAGCAGACGCAGAGCGAGATCGAAATGCCCATTGAGGGACGCCATCAGAAGCGGTGTCGTCCGATCGGAAGCGGAAGGTTGGTTGACGTCGGCGCCGCCATCCAGAAGAGCCAGGCTCGCTTCGACGTGGCCCTGCCGGACGGCGTGCAGGAGCGGAGTGAGCCCTCCCCAACTTTCGACCAGCTCGCCGTATGAAGGGGCATTCTCGTCTCGGTTCTTGGAATCCTTGGCTTTCTTGGCCGAGGCCGACGGTGGCGGCCTCGCGCCATCCGCCGTGCTCGCTGGCTCGTCCGCGTCGTCGGGCTTACGCCAGTTCCGCTGCAGGTGACGAGAAGCCTCGATCGCTACCTGAACCTGGTTCGGCGTCGGCTTCCAGTCGCTTCCTCCCTTCTCTTGCTTCTTGAATCCCTCGAGGATCTCCGCGATCCGCTTGTTCGCCGCTTCGTCGGCCTTTTCGAGCTCGGCGACGTCCACGGCGCGGGACGCGACGGCGGGGTCGGCTCCGGCCTCGAGGAGCAACCGAATGGCTTCAACCTGGCCTCGAGACGCGGCAAAGGTCAGGGGCGTCTGCCCCCAGGCCGCCTCTTTGGCTTCGACGTCGGCGCCGCGCTCGAGCAGAGCCGCTACCGCGTCGATCTCCCCCGCCGCCGCCGCGAGATGGAGCGGGGTCACGCCCGAGTTGGTGGTCGTCAGGTTGGGGTTGGCGTTCGCCCGGAGCAGCGCCCGCACGACGCCACCGTGCCCCCCGCGGCTCGCTAGGTGGAGAGGCGTGTAGCGCCCAATGCGGGTCCCGGCGTGTACGTTGGCACCCGCGGTAATGAGAACTTCGGCCAGGCTGGTGTCGCCGCGCTCCGCCGCCCAGTGAAGCGCCGTCATGCCGTCTCCTTGCGAGGTATTGACGTCGAAGCCGTTTCTGAGAAGGTCTCGGACTCCGTCGGAATCCCCGCGAGCGGCGGCATCCGCTACCTCCGCTTCGAAACCGATCGCTCCGGTCGCTGGAAGGGACAACGCGAGAGTGACCACCAGACCGAATGTCGGCAACTCTCCCATCACAGTGACATCTCTCCGGTGCTGTCGCCAAAGCTCTCCCTTTCGTGTCCGAGCTCGTTGAGAAGCGCGAGCATGACGTTCGCCATGGGAGTGCCATCCGGAGCCTTGATGTGAGATCCCCCTTGGAGCCGGCCGTTCGCTGCCCCGAAGACTACCAAGGGACAGCGCCGGTGGTTGTGGAGGTTGGCGTCGCCCATCGGGGAGCCCCAGAGGATCACCGACTGGTCCAACAGACTCGATTCACCGTCGGTGGTCTCCTCCAACCGCTTCAAGAAGTAGCCGAGCTGGCTCACCCGGTACTGGCAAATCTTGTTGAATTCGAGAATGGCTTCCTTCTTGTCGCCATGATGGGAGGCCGGGTGAAAGGCCCGATCCGATCCGCTTTCGGGGAAGGTTCGATTCGAGGCGTCCCGGCCGGTCTTGAACGACACGACGCGGGTCATGTCGGTTTCGAACGCGAGAATCTGGAGATCGAACATCAGTTTCATGTGCTCCGAGTAAGAATCGGGCACGCCCGGAGGAGCGTCGGGCAGCTCCCGCGCGTCTCCGCTCGTATTGCGCGCTTCCACCTTCTGGATGCGGCGCTCGATCTCTCGGACGTTCTCCAGGTACTGGTCGACGCGCCTTCGGTCGACCGCCGAAAGCTCTTTGGTCATGCTCCTGACCTCCTCTGCGACCCAATCGAGAATGCTTCGGTGGGTCTGGCGTCGCCGCGCCCGCTCTTCGGGACTGCCGCCGGCTCCGAACAGCATGTCGAAAGCCGTGCGTGGGCTGCGAATCATCGGTAGGGGCTCTGCCGGTGACGCCCAGCTGATGCAATCGATGTACGAGCACGAGTAGTTGTAGTCGCAACCACCGCCCTTGTTGGTGCTCTCGATGCAGAGTTGGAGCGACGGTATGGCGGTTTCGTGACCGTACCGCTGCGCATGGATCTGATCCATGGACGTTCCGCAGAACAGGTCCGAGCCCTGCGTCTGTTTGGGGTGCGTGTGGGTCAGGAATACGGCGGACGAGCGAAAGTGATCCCCTCCCACCTCCGGCGGTGCGAAAGCCTCGGCCATACGGACGTCGGTATTGCTGATGATGGTGAAGCGATCGCGCCACGGTTCCAGCGATTTCAGGGGATTCGCCTCTACGAGATCGTAGCCGCGCCCGACCGTGGCCGGTGCGAAGAGGTGCTGGGTTGCGCCCCACTGGTTGCAGCCTGGGAGTCCGTGCACTTCCTCGATACAAACGAGTCGGGTGCGCTCGCTCTTGGAAGAGCCGTAAGCAGGCGCCATGGCGTCGAGCAAGGGCAGAGCGATACTCGCGCCCGCCGCGCGCAGGAACGTCCGGCGCGGGAGCTTCTTTCCAGTGACGAAGTGCATATACCCTCCGCCGATGACGCTAAAGTCTGATGCTCATCGGTCCGACTTCCTGGCGGCGGTCTCCTCATCGACGGCCTGGACCTGCTTCGTCAGAAACGCTTCGCTTCGGACGACCCCCAGAATGAAGGAAGACAAGCGGTAATCGTTTCGCTCGGCCTCGGCGGCAATCGCCCGCACCGCGGGCTGGTCGCGATACTCGACTCTTCGTCCGAGAGCGAAGGCCATCAGGTTCTCGGTGAAATGCCGCACCAACGGGATCGGCCGCCTCATGAGCGCGTCGACCAGATCGGCGGGAGTCTCGATGGGTGTGCCGTCGTAAAACGTGCTGCGGGTGTCGAGGGGGACCCCGTTCTCCCGGATCCGCCACTTTCCCGTCACATCGAAATTGTCCAGAGCGAGTCCGATCGGATCGATGAGGTTGTGGCAAGCCGCACAGGTCGGGTTCTGTCGATGAATCTGGAGCCGTTGCCGCGTCGTAAGCACCTCGCCATCTCGCGAATTTTGAGTTTCTTCCAGATCGGGGATACCCGGAGGTGGGGGCGGCGGCGGCGTGCCCAGGAGAACTTCCAGGACCCACTTGCCACGCAGCACCGGTGACGTTCGGTTTCCCAGAGACGTCTGAACCAAGACACTGCCGTGGCCCAGGATCCCCTTTCGCTCGTTCGAGGGATAGCTGACGCGGCGGAACGCCTCACCGACCACGCCGCGAATCCCGTAGTGTCGGGCCAACCGTTCGTTCATGTAGCTGTAATCGGCGGTTACGAGCTCGAGAACGCTCCGGTCCCGGCGCACGAGCTCCTCGAAAAAGACCTCGGTCTCTTGCCGCATAGCCTCCATGAGCTGTCGGCTGTAGTTGGGAAACCAGAATGCGTCCGGGCTCACCTTTTCGAGATCCTGCAGTCGCAACCACTGGGCCGCGAAGCGTGTGGAGAGCGCCTCCGAGCGCGGATCCGCAAGCAGCCGCGTCGTCTGGGCTCTCAGGACGGTGTCTCGTGACAGCTCGCCCGAGCGCGCCAGACGGAGCAGCTCTTCGTCGGGATTCGTACCCCAGAGGAAGAAAGAGAGACGCGAAGCGAGATCGATGTCGGCGATCCGGTAGACCTCGCCCGGCGCGACCTCATGCGGCTGTCGCTCCATTCGGTAGAGGAAGTGAGGGCTGCTCAGAATCGCTTCGAGAGCGGTCCGAACGCCGACCTCGAACCCTCCGCCGTCCGCGCCCAGGGCGTAGAACTTCATGAGGTCTTGGACGTCGTCTCGATCGACGGACCTTCCGTACGCCCTGGCCGCGAGCCTGGCGACGATCTGTTCGGCGCAGGGCTTCTCTTCCACGGGTGCGGTGGGCCGGCAGGAGAACACGCGCTTGCGCGAGGGGGACTCGGAGACCCCGAGCGGCTCGTAGGGTCCCTCCAACGTCAAGCTCACGAGGTGGGGCGGGGAGGTTGTGCCGTAGCTGGTCTCGGTACCCGTCAGCGACCAATCGTTCGGCCGGATCAAGTCCTCGTAAGGCCCATCCATCTGGCGGATGAACGCAGCGGTCACCCGATGCTCGCCGGCACGGACGAAGATGGGATCGGTCGCGATGGGGAAGTCCTTGCGGCCCTGGAAGTCGATGTCACCGCCGTAGCGGACCAGGGCCACCTGCGCGCCGTCGATCGAGACGTCGATGTCGTGAAAGCGTTCTCCCCAGCCCGACATGAACCCCATCGAGAACGTGTACTTCCCGTCCGCGGGAAAGTTGTGAAGAATGCTGATGCCGCCTCGGGTGCCGAAGGGAGCTCCGTCCACGCGTTCCCATTCGTGCTGAGAGACCGCCGGCGGGTTGGTGTAGATCGTCGCCGTTACGGCGCCGTCGACCTGACCGACGGCCTTCCGGGCGACCTCGCTCGCCGCCGTTAGGTACGCGGCCATCAGGGTCGGCGACAGGATCTGGGCGTCGGCGATGTTGTCGAAGCTGGCGCTGATGGGATCCTCGGGCAGCCATTCCGAAGGGTCGACCGTCAGATCGAAGAGGTCCTGCACCAGTCGAGCGTATTCCGCTCGATTCAATCGCTGGGACGGACGACTGCCCGGCTCGCGCCGCGCGTCCGCGGCGGCGTCGATTCCGCGCTCGAGCGTTTCCACCAACGCCCGCGCGGCGTCTTCTTCAGGCCTCGGCATTCCCGCTGGCGGCATCATGGCCGCCCGAAGCTTGCGAATCATCTTCTCCGTGAGCTCGGCGTTCCGCTCGGGATGTTCTGCGTCGAACGTCTCGAGGCTCATCCCGCCGAGCAACGTGACGTCGTTGTGGCAGGTGACACAGTATTGCTGGATCACCGCGTTGGGCTCGGTATCCCGCGGTTCGGTCGTCTCGACGGCCTGGGCTCCCGTTGACGAGACGAGAGCGAACAGAAACGCCAAGGTGAGTCGTGCCCACTGCTGACCGTTGTTCTTAGCCACGGACGATGCTCCGAGTTCTTAGAATATAAGAAGGTTCAAGCCAAGTCTCAAGCAGCTTCCAAAAATCGCCCGAATCGAGGATCGGCCAGGCTCGGGCTAATGGGACGGAGCTTGTTCAAGCGCCCCCCGACTGTGACCTCCTGCCGTCGACCGAATTGGATCTCGGCGGGAACTCCTTCGCCAGCGCCTGTGCGGAGCGCAGAGAGAGCGCGCTGAAGGTGAGTGTGCCGTTGTTGCAGCCGGCGGAGACGATAGTCGGTGCTCCCACGATCCAGAGATTCTCGTGATCGTGACTTCGACCCCATCGGTCGACCACGCTCGCCTGTGGATCGTCCCCCATCCGGCAGCCTCCCCCAGGATGATCATAAACCGTCGGATCGGGGCGAACCTCGAGAATCTTCCCGCCGCCCGCGCGTACGAGAGATTCGAACACTCCGTGGATGCTGTCCTCGGTGAAAGCACGAAGGTCGTTGGACCAGTGGCTGTCCACGAAGTCGACCCTCGGAAGCGGGTCGCCCCAGGGATTCTTCCGGTTGGTGTCCAGAGTGATGGCGCTGTCACGCGAGGGGATCACGTCGTAGTACGCGCGCATCCGGGCCGCGCCCGTTTCCGAGCGCCGTCGCCAATCCTTCAGGATCGAGTCACCGAGAAGGAGCCTCCCATCGTCGTCCCGCATGCGAGGCGCGCGATTCCGGGAGGATTCCCAGATGCGGAGATCGTGCCGGACGTATCGGTCGCGCTTGCCTCGTTGAAACTTCTTCGACAGCAGGCTGTCGGCCTCGAAGACACCCGGATAGAGCTTCAGCGGCACTTCCAAGAACGCGTTCACCGGCCGATGTCCGGTCACGAACTTCCCCACGAGACCGGAACCGTTGGCCAGACCATCGGGGAACCTGCCCGTTGCCGAGAGAAGGAGAAGGTGCGTGCTCCAGCAGTAGCCTGATGCCAGGACGAAGCTTTGCGCACGCAGCTCGACGGGCTCGTCGGGCCGATCGCGGTCGAGGGCGACGGCATGGTCGATCCGATCCGACCCCTCGGCGAGCGCGAGCTTTCTGACGAGCGTTCGGGTGACGAGCTCGATCCGGCCATCCTTCAAAAGCTCGAGGAAAGAGAAGTCGGGAGAATATTTCGCCCCCGTAGGACAGATGCTGCACGTATCGCATCGCATGCAGACGCCGCGTCCACGATAGGGAATCGAGTTCTTGGAGACCGGATTCGGCCAGAACGGGATGCCGGATTTTTCCGCCCATTCGCGAAGCCGGGTCAGATTGTACGAAAGCGGCAAGGGTGGAAGCGGATAGTCTTTCGATCGTGGATCCAGCTCCGGCGGCCCCGGAGTGCCTGCGACCCCGATGCGCTCCTCGGCCTCTTGATAGTAGGGATCGAGCTCGTCGTAGTCGAGCGGCCAGTCGTAGCCGACTCCGTAGATCGTGTTGAGGCGAAAATCCTCGGGCGTGAATCGCGGCGTCGTTCCGCCCCAGTGAAGGGCGAGCCCTCCGACCGCCATCGACCGCGACTGGATGCCTTTGGCCGACTGTCCCTCTATGTGATCGTCGGGCCAGGGGTTCTCGCCATAGGCGAGGAAACGCTCGCGACGATGAGGTCGCTCCTCGAGGTTGAAGATCTTGTTTCCCGCCTCGACCACGACGACCTTCGCGGTCGTCTCTTCGGTCAGTTTCTCCGCCACCATGGCGGCGCTGATGCCGGCGCCGATGATGACGACGTCGCTCTCGATCGTTCGTGCCATGGCGTCAGCTCCTCCTCTCGTCGGGAGCAGCTGGTGAGGCGTCGAGCCCGCGGCAGGTATGCCTTTCGATGGCAGCGCGGTAGCACAAGTCGTTCGCCTCGGAGCTCGCGTAGAAGTACGCGAGGAGGCCGCAAGCGACGTGGGGTGCCCTCGCGATCTCGGGAAAGCTCGCTTCCAGATCCTGGGGAAGATGACGCTCCAGAATTGCCGTCTGGTCTTCTCGAGAAAGCTCCTTGAACGACGAGCCGTGACGCCTCTCGGCTTCGAGCTCGAGTGCTTCGAGCTGCGAGGACCAGAGCGGCGCCGGATCGGGCGGGCCGTAGAGGATCTCCTCCGAGAGGTAGGGGTGGTCGAGCTCGGCGACCGGCTCGAAACCCTCGAGCCATTTTCGGAACCCGTCGAGAACGCGGGCGGTTCCCAACTCGCCCAGCTCCTCGGAAGGAAGAGCGAGTCGGGCCACGGCGTTCAAAGTATCGGAATCGAGTGCTGGTGGAGCCGGAGCCATGGGGGATTCCCCGGAGGTACATCGCTTCAAGGCGAGTCCCGACACGATTGCCGCAGAGCTCTTCATGAAAGCGCGACGCTTCATCACAACCTCCTTCTCTCTAATGGTCGCTCGCCTCCTCGGCTCGCTCCCGGCGCGCGCTCCTCGCGCGCGCCCACGGCCGAATTATTCGCACGCGTGCTCACATCTCATACCCTCGAAGCAGCCCGATGCGGACGATTCCCTCGCGCCCGCGCCTTCGCTCCTCGCTCCGGCGCGACGCGATTCCTCTCGGCCGGCGGCCCTGACGGGCCGCTTCTCGAGAACACTACCCGGTTACCTTGGTCACCACGAGGGTGACGTCGTCGTCGAACGGGCGGTCCTCACGAAATGCGTTCAGACTTCTCAACAAAGCTTCTTTGATTTCGCTCGCGGGCCGGTGCGCGGTTTCTCGCAACACGACCTCGAGTCGGTCGTATCCGTAGGGCTGTAGGCTCCGGTTCATCGCCTCGGAGACGCCGTCGGTGTAGAAGAGCAGGACGTCGCCCGGGCCGAGAGCCAGCTGAGACTCCTCCATCAAACCATCGAAAGCCGGTTTCTTCCGCATTCCGATCCCCACCCCCTCGGGAGCGAGCCACCGGGTCTCTCCCGTCTCCGCGGAGTAATAGAGGGGGTGATTGTGACCGGCCCGGGCGAGAACGAGCTTTCTCTCACGAAAATCGACCGCGGCCACGACGGCGGTGATGAAGTAGTTGCGCTCGATGCGCTCGGATATCACGTCGTTCATCTCCACGAGCATCTGCTTCGGCGAGAGAGAACCCTTTCCGAGCACTTCGAACAAGGCCTGGAGCCGCATGGCATAGAGGGCCGCGGGGATTCCCTTGCCCGAGACGTCTCCGAGAATCACGGTGAAACGGCGGCTCCCTTCGAAAGCGAAGTCGTAATAGTCGCCTCCGACCTCGCTTGCGGGAAGGAAGTAGCTGGCGACGTCCAGGTTCGGCAGCTTGGGGTTCGTGACCGGGTAGAGGCTGAATTGAATGACGCGCGCGATCTCGAGCTCGTCCTTGGTCAGGAGCTTCTCCGCGAGCTCGAGCGCGAGAAGGAAGTTGAGAACCACGAACCCAACGAGGGCGCCCGCCCAATCGTCTCGAAGGAATCCCCACAAGAACGTCAGGAGAGCGATGACATAGGCAAGCCGTCGAGCGGGGGTGAGCTTGCGCAAGAAGCTGAGGAAGACGGCTTTGGAGACGGTTAGATACCGCTCGAGCCCTTTGGTGGGGAGTGCCTCGTCCCTCCTCTGATCGCGCTGGTAGTAGTCGTAGGCGCGGGCCGTGTCGCGACGGACGAGGGTGTGGAGCTCGTCGATTCCGAGATCCCGGCGCCGCTCTTGTACCGTTGCTCTGACCCGATCGAGCCAGTCGCGAATGAGTGGCGGGGACATCGCGATGGGACTCTAGCACGATTCCCCGGAACGGATCCCGGAGCGAGAATCGGCGGGCCTTTCGGAGAATCGCTTGAATCGTCGCCCGGTAGTGCCCATACTCTGAAACCGTTCGACGCGCTCGGCGAACGGAGGCAAGCGATGGATGTCAATCGCAGAGATTTTCTGAACGGAATGGCGGTCGCGCTGACGAGCTCTCTACTTCCCACGTCGTCGGTCGAGGCTTTTCGTCGCGTCCTTCAGGCCGAGGCCTATCCGCCGACACTCACCGGTCTGCGCGGAAGCCATCCTGGCTCGTTCGAGATCGCCCATGCTCTTCTCGACGGCAAGTCATGGGGAAGCCCGGTGGACGTGGACGGCGTCTACGATCTCGTGGTGGTCGGAGGGGGACTGAGTGGACTCGCGGCCGCCCATTTCTTCCGGAAACAGCGTGGGCCGCGAGCGCGCATCCTCGTTCTCGACAATCACGACGATTTCGGAGGGCACGCGAAACGAAACGAGTTCTGGCATCAAGGGCAGATGTATCTCATGAACGGTGGAACTCTCAACGTGGAAGCACCGTCCCAGTACAGCACGGTCGCTTCCGGGCTTCTCTGGGAGCTCGGCATCGACCGGACGCGTTACTTCGAGGCCATCGAGGCGGTCTCGAGCCGCGACCGCGATCTCGGGCTCACCCCGGCCATGTTCTTCGACCGAGAGACCTTCGGAGTCGACCGGCTCGTGACGGGCTACCGGACCAAGCCCATCGAGACGTTCCTCGATGAGACGCCCCTCGCCAAGATAGTTCGGAGCGATATCGCTCGGCTGTACCAGAGCCCGGGCCAGTACCTCCAGGGTATCTCGTCGGAGGAGAAGAAGAAGCGGCTCGCCCGTATGAGCTACCGGGATTTCCTCGTCGATGTGGCCGACTGCGATCCGGGTGTCGTGCCGTTCTTCAATACCCGACCCATGGGATTGTTCTGCATCGGCATCGACGCATTACCGGCTCTCTACGCCTGGGAGATGGGCTATCCCGGATTCGATGGCATGGCGCTCGAGCCGACCCCTCCCGAGAGGCTTTTGGGCGAGCCGGGCGGTCAGCATGGACGCGAAAGCTCGGAGCGTGCCGACAGCGGCGATCCCGACATGTACTTTCCCGACGGAAACGCGACGATTGCGCGGCTTCTGGTGCGGGCGCTCATTCCTTCCGCCGTCCCGGGAAAGACGATGGAGGACGTCGTGACCGCCCGTGTCGACTATGGCGGTCTCGATCGTGAAGATCATCCGGTGCGGATTCGTCTCGAAAGCACCGCGATTCGGATCGAGCACAGAGGAGCGGACGAGGTAGTCGTCACCTACGTGAAGGATCAAAAACCTTGCCGGGCTCGTGCGCGGGCAGCCGTGCTCGCGTGCTGGAACGGGGTCATCCCCTATATCTGTCACGAGATCCCGGAAGAGCAGAAACGGGCGCTTCTCTACGGCGCCAAGGCGCCGCTCGTCTACACGAGCGTTCTCCTGTCGCAATGGACAGCTTTCGCCAAGGCCGGCGCTTCCAGTATCACCGCCCCGGGTAGCTATCACACGAGCCTCGGTCTCGCGCCCTCTCTCCAGCTGGGTGATTATCGAACATCGCAGAGTCCGGAAGAGCCGATCGTCGTGCGCATGGCGCGCTATCCCTGTTCCCCGGGCCTGTCCCGAAGAGAGCAACACCGCGTCGGACGCGAGGAGCTTCTCTCCACGACCTTCGAAACCTTCGAAGAAAGAATCCGAGACCAGCTCGCCCGCACGTTCGCGAGCCACGGCTTCGATGCAGATCGCGATATCGTCGCGATCACCGTGAACCGATGGCCCCACGGCTACACCTATACCTACAACACGTTGTTCGACCCCGAGGAATGGGCCTTGACCACGACCGAGGAGCGGCCCGCCATCGTGGGCCGAAAGCCTTTCGGGCGCATCGCGATCGCCAACTCCGACGCGGCTGCGAGCCCCCACACCGACGCGGCGATCGACGAAGCCTACCGAGCGGTGTCCGAGCTACCGATCTCTTGAGACCGGGAAGGCGGTCATGTGGTATGGCTTCGCCGCGGACGTCGTCGTCCTCCTGCACCTGGGCTTCATCGCTTTCGTCGTGGCGGGTGGAGCTCTCGTGCTTCGATGGAGGGCGATCGTCTGGGTCCATGTCCCAGCCGCCCTCTGGGGAGCGTATGTCGAGCTCGCCAACCGCGTTTGTCCCCTCACTCCGCTGGAGAACTGGCTTCGTATTCGTGCTGGTCAGCAAGGCTATTCCGGCGGGTTCATCGAACGGTACGTGATTCCCATCGTCTATCCCGATGGCCTGGATCGCGATACTCAGGTCGTCCTCGGGGTCCTCGTCGTCGTCGTCAACGTCCTGGTCTACCGTCTCGTCGCCTACGGCCGCCGCCAGCAACAGTCAGCTTCCAATCCGTAGCCGGCTCTCGACCGAGAGCACTCGGGGTGTCTGGCGGATGATCGACTCGGCCTTTTGCTTCATGAGCTGGTTGTTGAGGCGCTGTTTCGCCTTCGCGTCCTGCGCTTGCTGAAGAGACGTCAGCTCATCAGCAACGAACGCATCGAGCTCATGACTGCGGCTTTGTTCGAATCGGGTTTCGCCCGCGTCCAGTGCACCAAGTGTCCCAACGAGTTCCTGGTCGCATTGTGGCCGTCATACAGACCTTCGCCTCTTCTTTGAAATGGAATCCACACATCCACTCCATCACGTCCCGGGGTCTGTTCACAACCGATGGGCAATGGATTCCCGTTCCTTATGTCGATGCACATAAGGCCGAGCTCCTCTTCCGGCACAAGATCCTCCGCCTCCTCCGAAAGCGCGAGCTCATTTCGCAAGAGCGTATCGACCTGCTCCTTTCGTGGAGGAACTCGGGTTTTTCCGTCCATAATCGAATCACCGTCTATCCCGACGATGCCGAAGGGCTGCACAAGTTGGCTTGCTACCTTATGCGTGTGCCCGTCAACGTTTCGCGACTGAGATTCGACCGAGACTCCGGCTTACTCCTCTACGAGCCCAAACCAGGAGAACCTCTCGACAACGATGCTTTGACCGACCCACTAGAGTTCTTGGCGCGAGTTCTCATTCATATCCCAGAGCCCAACAAACATCTCGTCCATTTTTTGGGCGCCTACGCCAATCGTATGCGGCGAACCTACCAAGAGCCCATTCGTCACAGAGCAGGGGGAGGGAGTCAAGCCGACTACCACTACCACTCGACATGCAGCGAACAAACGATGGCGAGAGCTCATCTACCGAGTCTACGAGGTTGACCCCCTGACCTGCGATCGATGTGGCGCCGAGATGAAAATCCTCGCTCTCATCACCGAGCACGAGATCATTCGCAGGATCCTCGACCACCGAGACAAGAACACTCAACCCCGAGCTCCCGAGCGCCCTGCTGCACAAGTTCCCCGCGAGCTGGCCGTTCGCCACGGAAGTCATCGAGACCACCAGTAGGAAAGCCAGAGTCTTCGTCGGTTCATTGTGGTTCACATCATTCCCACGACGCGGCCCTTGTGCGATAATGAAACGTAGCCTACTTTCCCCTCGAAGCGAGGTGCGCCATGGACGAGCCGGTCGAACCCGTGTCGCTGCGATTTGACAAAGCCGACCTCGGAAAAAGTGGCGGCGAAGCCCCCACCTGCGAGTTCTGCCTGAACGACATCCAGGGCTCGTACTACGACGTCAACGGACAGACCGCGTGCGAGAGCTGCCTTCGCCAGGTCGAGAGTGCGCGGTCTCAGGGCACTCCGGTCGGGCGAGCGTTTCGCGCGCTCTTCTGGGGCGGTCTCGGAGGACTGGTCGGGGCGGGAATCTATTACGCCGTTCTCGCGCTCTCCGGATACGAAGTCGGTCTCGTCGCCATCATCGTCGGGGTCCTCGTCGGTTTCGGCGTTCGCAAAGGCTCGAACGGAGTCGGTGGCCGCAGATACCAGGTCCTCGCCGTCGCAATCGCCTATCTCTCCATCGTGAGCACCTACATTCCTTTCATCGTCGAAGAGATCATGAAGCAGGGCGAGGCGATGGAGGAACCGGCGGCGGGAGAAGCCGCCCCCGCCGTGCCAACGATCGAAGGTGCGAGCGAAGGTGCGAGCGAAGAAGAACCTGCAGCGGTGGACCCACCTCTCGACGCCCCTCCGCTCGTCCTGTTCGTCATCGGCGTCGTTCTGATCGTCGCTCTCGCTGCGGCGTCCCCGTTTCTCGCCGGTATCGAGAACGTCATCGGGCTCCTCATCATCGGCTTTGCTCTCTACGAGGCGTGGCGGGTGAACGCCTACGCTCCACTTCAGGTCGAAGGGCCGTTCGAGATCGGAACGCCTCGGATCCGGCCCGACGCACCTTGAGCTCCGGAAGGTGTCCCGACTGCGGGACCCAGCTCTCGTCCACCCGGTTGAGCTGTCCCGTCTGCAACCGCCTCGTTCACCGCGAAGAGCTCGAGAGGATTGCCGCCGCGGCCGGTGCCGCGCGCGAAAAAGGCGAGGCCCGTGAGGAGATCGTTCTCTGGCGCCGCGCGCTCGAGCTCCTGCCGCCCGAGACCGCTCAATCGCGCACCATCGCCGAGCGGGTGAGCGAGCTATCTCCCATCGTGGAGAGCGAGCCCGAAGAAACGGAGGAAAAGAAGCACGCGGCGTTGAAGTGGGCCGGGGTCGGAGGTGTCGCCCTTCTCGCCTGGAAACTAAAGTCGGTCCTCGCGTTCCTCATCACGAAGGGGAAGTTCCTCCTTGCCGGGCTCACCAAGTCCGGCACGTTCTTCTCGATGCTTCTCTCGCTCGGCGTGTACTGGACCGCCTTCGGGTGGCAGTTCGCTCTCGGACTCGTCGTGTCCATCTACATTCACGAAATGGGTCACGTGGCGGCTCTCCACCGGTTGGGCATTCGTGCTTCGGCGCCGATGTTCCTTCCCGGAATCGGAGCTGTGGTTCGCATGGAGCAGTATCCGGTCGACGCCCGCGAAGACGCCCGGGTCGGACTCGCCGGGCCTCTCTGGGGGCTCGGCGCCGCCGTCGTCGCCTACGTCGTCTTTCTCGCGACGGCTGCTCCCATCTGGGGCGCCATTGCGAGGGTGGGCGCCTGGATCAACCTCTTCAACCTGCTTCCTGTCTGGCAGCTCGACGGCGGACGGGGATTCCGGGCGCTCGCGCGGTCCGAGCGATACGTCGTGACCGCCCTTCTCCTCGGCCTCTGGCTCTACGCGGGCGAAGGCCTTCTCGTGCTCCTCGTGCTCGCCGCCGCGTTCCGCACCTGGACGACGGAGCCGTCGCCCAATGGAGATCGGATGGCGCTCGGTCAGTTCGTCGTTCTTCTCGTCGCCCTCACCGCGCTCAGCGTCCTCGACGTTCCCGTCTAGATGCCCGCCCCGGCAGCATCACGCTGTTACGGGAACGGGGAACTCGCGACCTGGCTGAATGCGGACTACGATGCGTCTGGCACGGATATCATTGCGGCTGGGAGGACCCATACCAGCGATGTTGACGACGAATCGATCGGCTCTCGTGCTGAGCCTTTTGGCCGTTGCGCCGCGAGCGACCGCTCCAGCTGAG
>DASPGQ010000218.1 GCA_035620555.1 Vicinamibacteria bacterium | reverse complement strand
CTCGGAGCGCGCGGGCATATCAAAGGCTCCTCGGCCCACGGCTGTGGCGTATCCATCGCGGGGGCGGTTCTCCGTCGATGGACGGTGCCCAGGAGATTCCTTCGGGCTTCGGTCCGACCCCGGCGGCGTAGAGCACCGATTCGCGAACTCCGTCGATCCCGAGGTCCTTCTCGATGAGCGAATCGGCGAGGGCGGAAGTCTCGAAGGGAGCGAGCCCGAGCCAGGTGGCGACGAGGCAGAACGTCTGACAAAGGTGTCCGGCCTCCAGCAGAACGGCTCGATACGATCGCGGGTTCGGATAGAGCCACTGTGTTCGAGCGAACACCGCGGTCATGAGGACGAGTGCGGAGGCCTCGCGGTACCACGGCTGCCCCGGCAGGTAGCGCCGTATTCGAGACGCGCCACCGAGGATCAACCTCTCGAGGCCGTGCCCCTGGGGATCGTAGTAATAGAGCCCGGGCGGCACCCCCGATACGCGTCGAACGAGCACATACGCCTCGATCGGGTGGCGCGCTCCTCCCGAGGGCGACGTCTTCAACGGAGCGCGGCCGAGCGCTCCCAGGTCCATCCACGCCTGGACGCCGAAGGTGAGCTCGAGAAGCGTTCCGAGAGCGGATGCGTCGAGGGACGTCGCGCCAAACTTCCTCCACGTCCGGCGGTGGAGAAGGACGCGGGGGAAGACTCCGCTGCGGCGGGGAGACGGGAGCTTGACGTGTCCCGATCCGACAAAGCCTTTCACCGGGTCGGGAAGCTCGCGCGTGTCGATGCGCTGCCGGAGGAAGGAAGCCGCGCTCGCCTCTCCCGACTCGAAATCCAGGTCTCGGCTCACGGAATGCAGGAATCCGACGGACGGGTTCCACTCGGCCCATCCGTCCATGCCTTCCTCAGCCGCAGTCCGCTTCCGATCGGACCGCAGCAGGAGTGATTTTCGAACAAGGCTCGTCAGCAGGCGCTTCACGGGGGCGCGATCGATGACCCCCATCTCCTCGATCAGCGCCTCGGGTGTCCGCCAATCGCTGAAGAAGTCGAGAACCCGAATGACGGAAGGCGACGCGGCGGAGACCACCCCTGTCGCGTAGTTTCGAAGGACGAGCCGCCGTGCGATCCAGTGCCCGACGAGGTTCGGCGACCGCCGGTAGAGTACCCTTCCCCCGGCCATTCGTCCTCGGATGCGATGCGTCGGAGTTCCTATTTGTGCTTGCCCTTCTTTCCATCCTCGAGTTTGAGCACGCGCACTCGCAGACAGAGGGGACGGAGCCCAGCCATTTTCTCCTGGATACGACTCAGCTCCCGTTGGGCGTCAGAAATCTCCTGCAGCAGCTCCTTGATGTCGAGAGTCGTCTCTACCGGTTTACTGCTCTTCTTCTTCGCGGCCCTCGTCTTTGCCTTTTTCTTTGCCATGTCCCTCCTCCTTGCCTGGCATGGACGTTCACGGAATCAGGGGGGAAAGTCCAGTCTTCGCATGAGGTCCTCGAACCTTTCGTCGCCCCTCAAGGGGTCGAGAAGCGGATTCGTCTTCACGCTCACCATGTTCGGGTCGTGGACCTGGAAGCCTTTCTCGAGCCACTCCATCGCCTGTTCCATTTCCCCGAGCGCGGCGTAGACGAGCCCCACCTCGAAGGGAAGACGAGGGTCCAAAGTCTCTCCCGCCAGGAGTTTCTCGAGCACGGCTCTGGCTTCCTCTTTCTTGCCAGCGGTCGCGTGGACCTGGGCCAGCATCGCCGAATAGGAGTCCCCCACCGCCCGGAGCTCGGCGACAGCCTCCTCGTAACGGCCGACCTGGACGAGCGCCCGGGCGAGGAGGGTCTTCGCCGGAACGAAGTCCGGGTCCGCGCGCAAAGTCTTTTTCAGCTGGTCGACGGCCTCGTCGAAGCGGCGAGCCGAATACAGCGTCCACGCCACTCGACGGCCGTAAACAGGTGAGAGCGGCGAGCGGGACTCGGCGAGCCGGCTGTGAACGAGCGCTTCTTCATGGTGCCCAATGGCCGTCAGGTAGTCCGCGTACCAGTGGTGCACATCCGCGGAGTGCGGAGCGAGCGAAAGGGCCTGCTGGAATTCCTGGAGCGCCTTCGACCAATCCCAAACCAGCGCATAATGCGCGAAGGCCTGCGCGGCCCAGGCGTCGCCCAAGGTGGCGTCGATAGCGAGCGCTCGTCCGGTCGCGTCGACTGCCAGCGCGTACGCGCGGTCCGCGCTCACCACGCCCCAATACGCGCTGAGCAGGCTGTACGCATCGGCCATCCCGACGTAGGCTTCGGCGAACTCGGAGTCCTTCTGGACCGCGGCCTGAAAATGCTCTACGGCTCGGTTGAGGCTCGCCTCCGTGCGATCCGAAAGCTCTTGGCGGCCCCGGAGGTAAGAGGCCATCGCTTCGGATTCCACAACTCGGGAGCTCGCGATCTGAAGCGTCTCGCCCTGGGCGAGCTGCACTCGAAGAAGGGCGGCGATCTGCTGCGCGATCTCTCCGCGCACGCGCAGGAAGCCGCCGAGCTCCCTCTCGATCGAGTCCGACCACAGGAGGAGGCCGGTCTCCGTGTCGAAGAGCTGCGTCTGGATGCGCACCACGCTCCTTCGGCCACCCGATTCCGAAGGAACCAAGGCCACCGCACCCTCGAGGACCGCGTCCGCCCCGCTCTCCTGCCGGATCTGGCCGAGAGACGTCGACTTCTCCCGGTAGCGGCGCATGAACGTCCAGGGAACGACCTTCAGCGTTGGAACTTGTCCCAGACGGGACGTCAGCTCGAGCGGCACCGCGGACGCGAGGTAGTTCTCCTCCGCGTTTCCTGAGACGTTCTCGAAGGGAAGCACTCCGATCGTTCGAAGGTGCGGGTAGGCGACGGTCCCGGGCTGCCCCCAGAAACGGTAACCGACGGCGGAGAGAGCGAATACGACTGCGATCGCCGAGGCGAGCCAGACCCGGGTCCGGGATCCAGGCCCGGCCTTTTGGCTGAACCGCGAGACCACCCGTTCGAGGGCCTCTCGCGCCTCGCCGGCCGAGGCGTATCGCTCCTCGGGTTTCTTCGCGAGACATCGGTTCAGCACCTGGAGGAATCCGTCCAGGATCGGCCCGTCCGCGCGGCGGGGCACGGGAGGGGTCGCGTGCTTCACCGCCTCGAGCACTTCCGGGTCGCTGCCTCCCCGGAAGGGAAGCTCCCCCGACGCCGCTTCGTACAGCACGACTCCCAGGGAGAAGATGTCGGACCTCCCGTCAACCATGTGACCCGAAGCCTGTTCGGGCGACATGTAGGGGGGTGTGCCGAGAGCCGTGCCCTTGAGAGTCATGCCCGAAGGGTCGGCGGAGTCGCGAACCCGGGCCGGACGGGGGCTTCGCAGCGGAGTGGCGTCTGCTTCCGCCGCGAGCGCGTTTGGCTCGGACAGGGCCTTGGCGAGCCCGAAGTCCAGCACTTTGACGAGTCCGTCCGGTGTCATCATGATGTTGGACGACTTGATGTCGCGATGGACGATCCCGAGTTTGTGCGCGGCGCCCAGGGCCTCACAGACCTGCACTCCGATCGAGAGCACCGTGCTCATCGGCAAGGATCCCGCCCGCAGCGCCTGCTTCAGGTTGCGACCGGGAACGAGCTCCATGGCGATGAAGAGAACGCCGCCCTCCTCGGCCATCTCGTGGATGGTGGCGATGTTCGGATGCGTCAGCTGCGAGGCGAGGTGAGCTTCACGGAGGAAGCGGGCCCTTGCAGCCTCGTCTTCGAAGAGCTCGGCGGGAAGAATCTTGAGGGCGACGACGCGCTGGAGAGCGGAATCTCTCGCTCTGTAAACCGTGCCCATTCCCCCGGCGCCGAGGAGATCGAGAATCTCGAAGTGGCCGAGGGTCGTGCCGGGCGCGAGATCTCGTTGAGTTTCGTTCACCGTTCCGGAACCGTCTCCTCGGTCACTCGCCGGGCTTTCGGATTGGAAACTATCACGCTCGTTGATGGACATCAAAGGAAAATTCCGCGAGGCCGGTTGCTCCGATTCGAGAGCCGTCCCTCCGCTCTCAGTCGTTGGTGGTGCTGGCGACGACCGGGACGTAGTCGGTTCCGCCGATCATCATCTCGTCCAGACATCGTCGAAGCGATTCCGACATCCTGGTCTCGATCGTGCGGTTCAGGTCGTTCTCGGCGTCCTCCTCGTCGTCGTCAATGTCGTGGTCTACGTCTCGTCGCCTACGGCCGCCGCCAGCAGCGGTCAGCTTCCAATCCGTAGCCTGCTCTCGACGGAGAGCACTCCGGGTGTCTGGCGGATGATCGACTCGGCCTTTTGCTTCATGAGCTGGTTGTTGACCACCCCGGTGAGGATGACGCGGCTTCGCGAAACGATGATGTGAATGGGGGGGATGGTCATGGAGGCGAAGTCCGAGAACGTCGGATCCCGATAGAGCCGATTCCAGAGCGCTTGCCGCAAGCGTTCGTCCGACTGTGACGTGGGCAGCACTTCGATGTCGTTGGAAAACTCCTGGATGCCGATGACGTCACGAAGCCTCTTCTGGAGCTCTTCCTTTTTGAAGGGCTCGGTCACCCAACCGAAAAGCACCACTCTGCCGCCCTCGACATATGCGCTGGCATCGTCGAAAACGGTGAAACGGCTGTACTTTCGAAGCTCCTTCACGACCTGCTCGCCGAGCTCGCGATCGCTCTCCGCTTGGGAAACTTCGATATCGGCATCGACTTCTTCAATCGACGCCTCGGCAAGCGCCAGCTCGAGCGCCTGTTCCTTGTCGAATACGTTTCGCACCCGGCCCTTCAGGCTCACGGTCTTGCCCTGGACCGAGACCGCGAGGCCCTTGATTTCCGCGTCTTCGAGGGCCTTCTCGATCGTCGCGCGAACCTGCTCATCGCTTTGAGACGCCGTCGCGCCGCTACTGAGAGCGAGTACGATTCCCAGGATGGCGAACGTTCGCATGATTCCTCCCCGTGGCCGATTCTAGCGCATTCTCGCGCCGCGGCCCGGAGCGCCTTCAGCGCTTGGGGCGAGGCATGAAGTCGGCGGGAAGCTCCGACTCGAAACCCGCGGCCTGTCGATGCCCACCGTTTCGAAATCGCCGGGCGAGCTCCGACACGTCGAAGTCCTTCCGCGAGCGGAGGGACCACTGCCGCTTGCCGTCCCCACGGTCGAAATAGATGACCACGAACGGCGCGTCGCGGTGGCGCGCGAGCAGTTCCTCGCCGACGTCGGAGCCCAGGATCGTGGCGTTGACCACGGGAACGCGATTTCCCGCGAGGTCCTCCCAGCGAAACTCGTCGCAGAGGAGCTTCACCAACTCTTTCTGATAGCGCAGGATTGCGACCCCGTCCTGAGCGAGGGTCTCGATGTCGAGCGAGCTCCAGATCTCGAAATCCATGGGATAGGAGCTCAGCCCGGCGAACACTTCGCGGCTTCGCGGCAGCTCGTAGCGCCAGAGGTCGCGGTCCATGACGTAGCGGAGCAGTTCGGGAACCGTTTTTTGGGGGTGAAAATACTCCCAGGCGAGCACGGCGGCGCTCTTCTCGTTGTCGAAGAGAGCACAATCTAGGCCAGCGAGCTCCACTTCCGCGGTCCGATGATGGTCGATCACCACCAGCTCGCGAAAACGCGAGTGCATCGCCGTCGTGACCGCGCGGGGGTAGGAGAAATCCAGGATGTAGACCGTGTGTTCGTCGGGGATCTCGGGCGGGTCGGTTCCATGCTTGACGGGGATATAGACCGCCGAGGAGCCGAGCTTTTTCCATGCCGCCCAGGCCGCGCCGAAGCCGTCGGCACAGTGCGAATGATAGAGGACGGTGCTGTCCATGGGGGAAATCCTACCTCACTTGTGATCGATTCCATCCGTTGCTAATATGCCCCCTTTGCGCGCCACTGATGCCGTCTTCGCCGGCCGGGCGGGCGGCTGCACAACGATGGACAGGAAAGGAAATCACCTCTGATGACGCGTGTCCTTTTTGGTTTTCTCGGTGTCGGTTTTCTCGGAATCGCTCTAGGTTGCGGCGATGACTCCCCTAGTGGGCCAAGCGCTCCCAGCGGACCCCGTAGCGCGAACCCGAGCTCTCCGCACGCGCAAACGGATCTCACACTCACCGCTCCGACGCTTCGGGCCCCCGCCATGGGCGAGGCGGTCAAAGAGCTCCAGCCCGAGCTCGAGATCGGTAACGCGCAGGGGGGCTCCGGGCCGAGAACCTACATTTTCGAGCTCGCACTCGATTCCGCATTCCAGGAAATGGCGGTGACCGAATCGGGGGTAACCGAAGGGCTCGGTGGCATTACCAAATGGCGGGTCATCGAGCCGCTCGAGGCGGAAACCAAGTATTACTGGCGCGCGACGGCGGTGTCCGGCGGTGGCGCGGGTCCGTCCTCGGAAACCTGGGAGTTCCGCATCCGCGAGGCTTTCTCCTCCGACCGGCCGACGGGCGATATCGTCGTGTTCGATCCCCTGACGAACGGCTACTCGGTCGGCGAAGTGATGGGGGGGCAGTTCGTAAGCGGCGGCTGGCAGCCGCAACATCACGCCGACTGCCTTCGCTACCAAGTGCCAACGCTGAGCGAGGGTCGCATCGAGTTCACGTCCACCAACCTGTCGACGCCGAACCCCGCCCCGGGAAAGCGAATGCTCATCAGCATGTGGGACCCGACGAAAGGTGAGTACACGACGAACCCCTTCAGGATGCATCTGCAGAAGCTCGACGAGAGCACGGCCAAGTTCGACGACGTCCGCCTTCGGTGGATTTCGCGGGGGCAGGAGCACAACACCGGCATTAGCTTCTACGACTTCGAGCCCGAGCTCGTCTACGAATGGCGCATCGAATGGGGAAGCTTTCCCGGAATCAACTCGCAGCACGTAAAGGTATTTCTCGACGGGTTCGAGATTCTGACGCGAAATTACGATCCCATCTATCACCCGAAGACGCACTGGATCGAGCTCGGTCAGTGCGAGCGTCAGGAGACACTCGAGCAGGCCATCTTCTCGAACGTCCGCATCGGGTCCCGCTGAACGATTCCAAGAGGTTTTCATCAGCCTGACTAGGCCTTCTCGCTCGCGGCTTCCGTGAGCCGTCCTTCGACGGTGTCGGCGGAAAGGCGTAATCGCTCGTCTCGGTACGTCGCCCGGGCCGCGAACAGTGACAGGCCGGCGGCAATCGATGCAGCTACGAGAACGAAGAAGGCGATCCGGTAGCTACCGTGAACATCGTAGAGATATCCCATGATCGGAGGACCGGTAGCGAAACCAATGGTCACGAACGCCGTCAAGATGCCGATGGTCCGCCCCAGAACTCTTGGCCCGAAGCAATGCCTGCTCAGAACCGGAATGTCCACGATCGCCCCGCCGTGGGCGAGACCGCGGACCGCGGCGAAGACGAGGAGCGAAACGGCGCTCTGGATGGAGAACATGAACACCACGGAAAGCGCCATGAGGAAGTAGCACGCGGAAACGCCTCTCAAGGACCATCGGTCGTAGATCCATCCGAAGCCCAGCTTCCCGGCAATGCTGGTGAAGAACACGAAGCTCAGCGCGCTCGACGCGGCCGAACGCCTCAATCCGAGGTCACGTTCGAGATAGAGAACCGTGTGTTGGGTCATCGCCTGATCCACGAAACCGATGAGCACGACGGCTAGCGCCACCCACCAGAAAGTTGGTCCCAGCAGAATCAGGCGAAATGGAGTCGTATCGGTCGCTGCGGCGCTCACGGGAGCGTCCTTGGCCTTCCAGACGAAGACGGGCAGGGCGACGAGCCAGATTCCGAGGCTGAGAAGCGCCATCGAAAATCTCCACCCCGCGAGATCGATGAGCCGACTGGCGAGCACCGGCGCGAAGCTTCCGGCGACGCTGGTGCCGAGTAGCGCGATGCCGACCGCGACCCCTTGTCGCCTCTCGAACCAGCGCGAGACGAGCACTTTCATCGAGATCATGACGCCGAGCGATCCGAGACCCAGAACGAGGCCGATGGCATAGAACAGCCATAGAGTGCGTATGCCGAGAAAAGCGATCATCGCGCCGCCGGTGATCACCGAAGACGACACCACGATCGTTCGGATGCTGACCCGGTCGATCAGGAAGCCCAGAACGATGCCCCAGGCGGCGCCGGCGCCGACTTTCATCGTGGCCACGAGCGTGACTTGCGTGCGGGTCCAACCGAACTCGTCGATGATCGAGGAGTAGAGAACGGGAAGGATGACGGTCGGAACACCGAAGGCGAACACGATGGCGAGAAACGCCACCGCGACGATCCACCAACCGTAATCGGGTGGCCGGCCTTCGTCTTTTCGCGAAATCACGATGGACACGGTATGCTCCTCGCCCGATTGCAGGCAACCGCCGCT
Organism: Vicinamibacteria bacterium; assembly: GCA_035620555.1. NCBI lineage: Bacteria > Pseudomonadati > Acidobacteriota > Vicinamibacteria > Vicinamibacteria bacterium. The sequence goes on along the minus strand of DASPGQ010000218.1, from coordinate 50,640 downwards.
CGAGAGGAGGCTCCATGGTAATCGATGTCCACGCGCACGTGAGCGCGCCCGAGGAGCTCTACGCATACAAGGCGGGGATTCTCGCCCACCGCGGAGCTCACGGTCGGGGAAAGGTCAGTGCTTCCGACGAAGAGCTGAGGCGAGCCGTCGAAACGCCTGTGTTCGGTGGCCGATCCCACCTCGGGCAGCTCGAGGAGGTGGGTACCGACATGCAGCTCCTTTCACCCCGGCCTTACACGTTGATGCACAGCGAGAAGCCCGAGAAGCTCGTGCGATGGTTCGTCGAGGAGACCAACAACGTCATCGCCCGGCAATGCGAGCTGTTTCCCGAGACCTTTCGCGGCGTGTGCGGACTTCCCCAGAACATGGGGGTCAGCCCGGAGAACTCACTCGAAGAGCTCGAGCGGTGCGTCGGCGAAATGGGCTTCGTCGGCTGTCTCATCAATCCCGACCCCAACGAAGGACTGGCGCCGGCGCCCCCGGGGCTCGGAGAAGAGTATTGGTATCCCTTGTATGAGAAGCTGGTCGAGCTCGACGTGCCTGCACTGGTTCACTCCGCGGGCTGCCGCTCCGAGCGAGAGCCCTACTCGCTTCACTTCCTGAACGAGGAGAACATCGCCGTCGTCTCGCTCCTGAGCGCGAGGGTGTTCGACGATTTTCCCGCGCTGAAGCTCGTCATCGCCCACGGCGGTGGCGCCATCCCTTACCAGATCGGACGTTACCGCTCGATGTGGATCCGGAGAAAGCTGCCCCCGTTCGACGAACAGTTGAGGAAGCTCTATTTCGACACCTGTTTGTACTCGAAGGAGGCCCTCGAGCTCCTGGTCAAGACCGTCGGGCCGGAGCGCTGCCTCTTTGGCACCGAGCGGCCCGGAATCGGCACCTCGAAAGATCCCGAGACCGGACGCTGGCTCGACGACATCAAGCCACACATCGATGCGATGGACTTCTTGAGCGACGGCGACCGCCGAAGAATCTACGAAGAAAACGCGCGAGCGATCTTTCCGCTCGATCGTTCGCGGCGAGCCGCGTGAGCAGCATCGCGCCCGAGGGTGCCGTCACCGGAACGAGGTACCTGGAGAGCCTCCGGGACGGACGGGAGGTCTGGTATCGAGGCAAGCGCGTCCGGGACGTGACGCGACATCCCGCTCTCGGCGAGATGGCCCGATCCATCGCCCGCATCTACGATTTGCAATCGGCCCCGAAGACCGCTGACGTCATGACCTTCGAATCGGAAGGTCGGCGTTTCTCCTGTTCCTACTTGCTGCCCCGTACGCGCGACGACCTGCTCCGGCGCCGGCGTAACTCAGAGATCTGGGTTCGGGAGAGCTTCGGCATGATGGGGCGATACTCGGATTTCTGCGCCAGCATGTTGGTTGGCTTCTACGACGTCCGCGAAGAGCTGGCTTCGTTGAACCCCGATCTCGCCGCGAACGTAACGAGCTACCACTCGTACGCGCGGGACCAGGATCTCTGTCTTTCCCACGGGCTTCACGATCCGACGATGGACAAGTCGCTCCGCCCCGAGCAGGATCCCGATCGGTGTCTGCGGATCGTCGAGGAGCGGGACGGCGGGCTGGTGGTCCGGGGAGCCCGCTTTGCCACGCTCGCCCCGTTCAGCAACGAGATCCTGGTGGCCCCGAGCTATCCGCTGAACGAGCGTGAGGCGGATCATGCGATCTGGTTCGCCATTCCGATTGCGTGGGAGGGCCTCAAGGTCCTCTGCCGGGAATCCTTTGCCGAGGGACGTAACCGGTTCGATCACCCCGTCTCGGTGCGTTTCGACGAGCAAGACGCGCTGGTGGTTTTCGACGGCGTTCTCGTCCCCTGGGAGCGCGTGTTTCTTGCCCGCGAGCCCGCGGCGGCGGAGCGCTTGTTCCGCCGTCGCGTCATGGCCTGGGCGTCTTACACGAGCCTCACCCAGCTCCTCGGCCGACTCGACCTGATGATCGGCACCGTTCATCTGCTCGCGGAAACGAGCGGTATGAGCGAGCGGCAGGACATCCAGATCGAGATCGGCGAGCTCATTGCTCACACCGAGATGGTCCGCTCGGCGCTCCGGGCCGCGGAGGTCGACTGCCTGCCCACTCCGGGCGGCCTCGTGAGCCCGGCGCCTCTGGCGCACGTCCGTTGCTTTCTGCCGATCATCTCCGAGCGTCTGGTCGCGATTCTGGAGCACGTCGGAACGAGCTCCCTGGTCTTCCTGCCCACGGCGGAAGATCTCGAAACGCCAGATATCCGGGGCTACATCGATCGGTACTTCCGGGGCCGCGGCGTTCCAGCCGACAAACGGGTACAGCTCTCAAAGCTCGCCTGGGAGCTGACCGGCGATTCCTATGGCGGACGTCAGCAGCTCTATGAGCGTCTCCACGCGGGAGACCCGAAGGCGATTACCGCTGGTCTCTACCGGCTCTACGACAAGACGTCGGCGGTCGAGATGGTGCGCCGGCTGCTCGGCTGGGCCGACGAGCCGTCCGACTGAGGCTCAGGTCGGGCGTTACGGCCAGAGTGATCGCTACCTGCAGGAGCAAGCTCCTCATCGGAACGAACCTATGGATCGGGGCGACGGTCGCCCACGACATGGCGCTTGCTGCCCGCAACCACCGTCACTTCCGCCGCGTTCCCGGAGTGAAGATCGCGGATTATCGCCAAGCGCGCTAGATGAGCTTGATCGCATCGATGGCGTCACGCCGGAGCTGGGCGGCCCGCCGGAGGTGGGAAGCATCTTCGGCCGTCACCGCGATGTCGTCGAGGTGCGCTGGCTTCGTTCCCGAAGATTTCCGCCGCGCGGTTGAGTGCGAGCGCGCTCGTCGAGTTCCTTTTTGCGGCCCAGAGACAAAACGCCTCGGCCGAACGGTGCGGCACGCCGCTATCACGAAAGCGAGGGAGAGAAAACCATTCGATTTTACGATCTGCCTCGGTCCCAACCGGAAGCGTTTGAGCTATAGTCGAGAGCGATCGATGGCAAGCCGAATCGGGCACGGGAGTCCTGGAGGATACGCGTGCGCGGCGCTTTTTGCTCTCCTCGCATTCGCGCCTCTTGCCCGTTCCCAGACAGAGGAGACGGTCTCGGAGCCGGTGCGCAAGATTCTTGCTTTCGACGCTCGAAACGTCGCAACGAAGAAGGAATACCGCATCGCCGTCCTCGCGGAATGCCCTCCTCCGGGCGGTCTGCGCGACCGGTACTGCCAGGCGAGGCTCGAGGGTCTGAGGGCGGCCGCAAAGAAGTACGGGTTCGAGTTCGAAATCTACTTCGCGAACTTCAATCCCGAAGCGCAACGGCCCCAAGTCGAGGAATCGGTGGCACAGGAGTTCGATGGATATGTGTTCGCGCCTACCGCCGCCGATCCCGGATGCGCGATGTGGACCGACCACCTGGTCCCGACCGGAAAGCCGGTCGTTTCCGTGGACCTGCCCATGTGCAACGATCCGGACCACACACCAGGTCTGGCGGCGACCGTGCTCATGCAGAGCCAGGCTTACTACGACGCCGACGTCGAGTTCGCATTCCGTACCTGTGAAAGGCCCTGTTACGTTGCCGCCGTCGGAGGCTTCGACGGCTCGGGTCTGTTCCAGGTCTGGCGGAACGCGATCGAGCGCGCTTCGACGCTGTACCCCGACGTGCACCTCCTCGTCGACGAGCCCGGGAACTTCGACTGGCGTGTGGCTCGAGAAAAGGTGAGACAGGGGCTTCGTAACAACCCCGAGATCAACGTGGTGCTTTCGGCCTGGGACGAGATGAGCCGCGGCGTGGAGCAGGCGATTCGATCGGCGCACAAGCTACCGGGCCGGGACGTTCGAATCTATTCCATGGGCGCGACGAGACAGGGTGTGGCAAAGGTAGCGCAGGGGATCTATTTCGAGACCACCGTTCTGTTGCCCTGGGAAGAAGGCTACTACAGCGCCGTTGCTGTCGTTGCGGCGCTGGAAGGCGAGCCCCTCGATGGATTTGTCAATGAAGCCGAGCTTCCCCGAGTCACCGAGGGCCCCGGTTCCATCTTGCTAACGCGCGAGAACGTGAGTCTCTTCGAGCCCAACTATTAGTCACGAGCATCAACGTGAGGGATGCACGTATCCGACGACTATCGCAGCTTCGTCGAGCGATGATCTCGGTGCCTACGAACATCGCCGAGGGTTCCAAGCGTCACTCGACGATTTGACGAGACTCGGCTACCAGTCGAGCCGATAAATGCGGCGGATGGAGCGGATCGCGTTCGGCCTCACGCCTTGCCGTTCCGCCACGGCGCTCAGGGTCAGGACTTGATTACCGACGTAAGACGCGAGCTGCTGAAGAGCTCCGACGCGACGGGCACAGTCGGCCGTAGGGGTCGAACTGGCGTCAAAGTCCGACAATAAGAGAGCGACCGTTGGCCGGGCCGCTTTGTAATAGACGTCGATGTTCACCAGGCATTGCCATTTGATAGCTTCGTACTCGCGGTCGATCTGGTCCGCTTGCGCCGAAAGCGGTTTCAGCGCTTCTTGCAGATTCCGAGCGGCCGACCGTGCCACCGAGGCACGCCCGTCGCTGGCCGCTGGGATCTGAGGCTCGGGTCGAGGCGTCTCCAAGAACATTGCGAGCGTTTCATCCTCGGTCGCGGCCGCGACCGATAGCGGTTCCAGCGAGCGCCCCTCGAACAGCGCGGCAGCGTGGTCGGCGGCGATGGCCAGTCCGAGTGACTCGGCCTCCTGGAGCTTTGCGGTATTGATCCCAACCACCTTGCCGTCCAGACCCAAGAGTGGTCCCCCACTGTTTCCGGGGTTGATGGCGGCGTCGGTCTGCAAGAAGGTGACACCCTTGGCGGTGCGGATAGCGCTCACGATACCTCGCGTCACTGTTTCTCGCAGGCCGAAGGCCGAGCCGATGGTGACGACCTCCTGCCCGATGACGACATCTTCGACGGAGCCAAGCTCGAGGACGGACTGACCTGGGTCGGGTTCATAGAGCTCGAGCAGAACGAGGTCATGATTCGGAGCGGACTTGAGGAGACGCGCCGACCGTGGCTCATTCCTGCCTCCGATTTCGACGAGCCGTGTGCCTCCGGTGACGTGGTAATTCGTCACGACGATCGAAGGCGTGATGAAAAAACCGCTTCCGGTGAACAGCCCGGCCCTGACGGAGACGACCGCCTTCATGGCATCGGCCAGGACCTCCTCGCGTGATTGCTTCTCAGCCCTTTCGGCGTTCCCGGCCACGTCATTTGCGGCGGCATCAAGGGAGCGATCGCCTCGTTGTTCCACGGCTTCTTCCATCAAACCGGAAGGTGGATCGTTCGCCGAGGCGGGAGTCTCCTCGCTCCCGATAAGATTTGCAGGGGGAACTATTGCGGATGCGGTGGGGGTCTCGAATCGGGGCTCGCGCGGTATACCGGGCCGCACAAGGGTCCACACCACCACGCAAAAGACGATCCCAAGCAGAACCAGAGTCGCGACCTTCCACAGATCAATCGCCGCGATGGATGGCGCTCGTGGCCTTCTCCCACCGCACCGGCAAGAAAGCATCGACCGCGAGAGACGCCTCCCGCAGCGCTCGCAGACCCAGCTCGTCGCATCATGCTTGCGGCCGCCAAGGATTCTCAGGAGCGCGGCAATCGTCAGAGGTTGGTTCTCCCCGCCGTTGTGAGTCATACCGCCTTCATCCTCTAATGGCGACTGCACCCAAAATGTTTCGTCGCTGGCTGTTTGAACCCCAGGCTTGAACAATCGCCGCTTAGAGAACCGGCCGGACCTCATGATTGGCCGGGTCGTTTCTCAGGTTGTGGTTGACGACGAGCGTGTCATGGTTCGGAAGAGCTCGGACGAGGCGACGAACTCGAGCGGGTGGATGCCTTCCGCCGCATGGGCGTGCCGCCCGACACACAAGTGAGCATCATGGTCTCGCGGCTCCTGAGGAGGAATAGGAACTCTGAACGAGCGACCTGTAAGAGGCCTGTGGAAAAAGGGTCGCGCGCGGGTTCCTGGGTCGGTAGAGGGGAGGATAGGCCTCTGGCTGCCCCAGAGGAGTTGAGAGATTCAGAGGGCCAAGCCAGTCGTGATCGACCGGGAACTGGTGACGCGCAAGCTCACGCTGATTCTCGAAGATCTGAAGTCTCTCGAGACTCTGGCGCGGAAGCCGAGGGAGGAGCACTGGCTTCGCCGTACGACGAGCTCGCAGCCGACAGGCTTCTGGAACGGCTCATCGGCCGGATGATCGACGTCAACTACCATCTGATCGTCGGCGCCTTCCATCGCGGCGCGATACACCTCTTCGAATCCAGCGGTCACGGCTTGTCCTGGAGCAGCATTTCTCCCTTGATGGTCCAGGAGACTCCGAAGGCCCAGAGGGCGAACGACTCCAGCCAGAAAACCGGCTTGAGCGCGGCCAGGGCCGATTCCTCGAGAAACAGGTAGTAAAATAGGATCGACCCGATGCAGGCGAGCATGATCCACCCGCAAACACGGTAGACCTTGTTGCGCTGCAGCTTCTGGGGGGTCGGCGAGCCTCCGGTCTTGGTGAAGAGCCTCAGCGAGAAGTACGAGAGGACGAGCAGCAGGGCGGCGGCGCAGACGAAGTGAACGGTGCGAATCCAGAGCCTCGCGCTGGTGGTGGGAAAGAGCGCCACCCCCAGAGCGAAGAAACAGGCGAGATCTCCAGCGAGGTCGTCCTTCCGCTCGTAGCCTTTGTAGGTGAACATGAACCAAGCGATGGCGAACAGGATGCCGACGAAAAGGTCCCGGACGCTCGTTCCGTAGTAGTCGCTGATCGAATCCTCGAGGCTGTGGTACAGCCCGAAGCCGAGGCAGAGGAGCGGCAGCAGAACTCCCAGGACTCCCACGACCTTTCGCAGCGTGAGATAAGAGACCAGCTCCTTGGAGCTTGTCTTCTCGTCCATCCCGGGATTCTAAGCCATCGGATTCCATGTAGTCCTGGGCGTCGAAGTGAGACCGAGTCGGATCGGGCGAGGCCACCGCCTGTACGACCGCGAGCCGGCCGGGACTTGTAGAGGGGAAGAATAGAGCTCATGGCCGGGAGGAAGGCGAAGCCGTCTCCGAGATCGAGAGCAGCCCCCTCGTTTCCCGGCTCCTTCAGGGCGAGAGCTTCCCTCTCGCTCCGATAGATCGGGACACGGCGCCGGGACATCGAGCCCCGGACACCTCATGAGTCCCGGGACGGTAGGAGGTTGCCCGCGGCGGTGTGCTCTCCTGATATATTGATCTGGACTTGCCTTCCAGACTCCTCGGCCCTTCGAGACGGCTCAGCAATCGATCTACCTTCGTAGCACTCGCGTTCTGTCTCGTCTCCCGATGCGGCTCCGGAGGCACGAGCTCCCAACGAGTGGCGGCCGAGGTGCCGGCCTCACAGATCGAGTGGCAGCGCCTGTTGGGAACGAGCGAAGACGGCACTCTTTACTCGCTGGCGGGCAGGGGCTTCCTGGGCATTCCATTTCTCGCTTCGCCCGAGCTCGATGACGGCATCGAGGAGTTCATCCGCACATGGCTCGAAGAACATCCCCACGCGGTGGTGGTGCCCGTCGAGAGTTACCCCTTGTTGTCCGAGTCGGCCCCCTTCGTCTACGCCTGGGTGATCGGCGACCGGGCCCACCTCAATCTCGAGCTCGTCGAGAAAGGATACTGTCGGGCCAGTCTCATGGTGCCTCTTCTTCGAGCCGAAGATCGCCTGGTGGGAGAAGAGCAGGTGGATGTTTTCTTGACACGCATCTCCCAAGCGGAACGCCGAGCCGCGACGGCCGGGACTGGGATCTGGCAATCCGCGTCCCCGGACAAGGTAGCCTCAGCCGGCGACATACCTCCTCCCGGTCGCCGTGCTCTCTCCGAAGTCATCGCCGAAGCTCGGGCCGCCGACGCGGAAGCGACCCCGCCGGCACCGACCTACGATGCGAGAACGCCGGAGGATGAGCTCATCCGCCTCGCCGACGGCGCCGATTCGGCCGCCTCCTATGCGGCATTGGAGGAGCTCTTGCGCCGCGCGCTGACCGAGAGCCTCTCGGACGCAGCCTTCGCGTCTCTGATCGAACGGGGCCTCGAGCGGCAGGCAGACGTCGCCCTCGACTGGCGTGGGCACTATGGATGGTTGCTTCAAGTCGCCTATGACCAAGGGCGGCTGTCGGAGGCGGACTTCCGGCAATACGCCTCTGCGTTCTTCCACCTGGAGCTCGCCGCGGCGTACCACCCCCCGGCGATCCTCGAGCTCCGTGGAGAACATCGGGGTGGTCCTCTTCGCGACTTCGACGGCACCTGGATTCCCACTATCCCGGTCTTTGCCATGGTGTACGTTCGGGACGTGTCTCTGGACGGCTCACCGGTCGCGATGCTCGAGGCCGACAGACCACAAGCCGAGATCGTTCTCTTTCATGACGGCAACGGAACCGGGACCGCCGCCGGCCGCAGAATACAACTTGGCACGGAAGATTCCCTCCTGCCCGGAACGCACGTGCTCATGGGTCGGGTCGAGATCGTCGTGAGGCGCGGCGCTCACAGTTGGCGAGACGGCGCCATTGAACAAGCCCCCCGGATTCTGAGCCGCGAGGAGTCCTTCCGTGCGACCTTCGAGGTGCCTGGCCGCTAGCGACTCAACGTCTGGGTCGTTACCCAGCTGACCGCGGGGCCGCGGTCGCCAAGCTCAAAACGTGGGCGGGCCTCCCGGCGGGACCTGCAGGCATCGGGAGATCAAGTGCTGACGGCGCTCGACACCGAACTTGGTGAGAAGATTGGACACATGGAACTTCACCGTCCTGTCGGAGATAGCCAGCTTGCTCGCGATCTCCTTGTTGGAGAGGAGGAGAAGATGCCGCCATGGCGTCCATGGCGAGTGAAGACGAAATTCGCTACGACAAGCCGCCTTCGGCCCGAGGCTCAGGTCTCCTTCTTCTTGAGCAGATCGCTCCGCTTCAGGTGAATCTTGTCGAAGCTGCTCGAGGAGATGACGTAGTACCAATCGGCGAACCGATTCGCCAGAGTGTCGGCCTTCTCTCGCCCGTTCTTGGTTTTCTCCTCCCACTGTTCGTGGGCATCGGCGAGCTCTTTGTTGCGCTTATCGTCGTCCGACCAATCGCTCTCTTCCTTGTCCTCGAAGGCGGTGTTGGCCGGCCGCTGGGGCTCGGGCAGAGCCGAGGAATCGAACTCTGCGGAAATGAACAGGTAGCGATTCTCCCCTGGGCCACCCGACTCGTCCGCCGTGGTCTCCGCACCCGCGCTGATGGCCTCTCCACTCCCGTACAGGATCTCGCCGAAGCGAAGCGTATAGAGCACTCCCTCGTTGGTGCGGACCCGCAGCTCACCCTCGTTCGACATGAGATCGCCGGCGCGGGTCAAGTAATATCCGCGGCTCTGGAGCGAAAGTACGTCGGTGCGGGAAATGGTCAAGTCCGAAAGCCTCTCTCCGATACCCTCGGGTTTGGGCCGGACCCCGACGATCTTGAGCTCGTCGACCTCGCGCAGCAGGTCGTTCATCTTCGTCGTGTCGACCTCTTGGTCGGCAGGCATCCGGTTTGCGCTCCAATTCCCGTCGCTCTTGTCGAGCTCGACCGTGTCTCTCACGTCGACCATCAGCGTTCGTTCGTCGATCGAGTAATCTTCGAGAACGACGCGATCGATGTTGCTCCTTTCGACCTGGAGAAGGTCCTTCTCGATCCAATCCTCGAACTTGGTGGAGATGTCGACGTCGATGTTGGCGGCATAGACCCGCTTCTGCCCCGGAACGCGAACGAAGTGAAACTTCTCGCGCTCCTCCACTTGTTTTCCGATGATGAGATCGGCGAGCACCACGTCGTTCGCTCCTTTGATGGTGACTCGCTTGCCGCGGCCTCTCAGACTCGTCGCCGTCTCGTCGAGGGGGTCGATGACTCCGAGGGCCTCGTGATCCGCGACGTTGTCGGAGCGGAAGTCGTCCTTCACGATCGTTATGACACCCGCCGCCGTTTGAGCGAGTCGATCCTTTCCGTCCGCCGGGTAGCCGTGATGCGATGGGATGGTCCAAACCCCGCCCTGGTTGGTCACTTTGAAGGGCTTGGCGGCGGCGGTGTCCTCGTCGAACTCGATGACCTCGAGCGTCGTGGCGACGTTGGGATCGTTGAAACCCGGAAAGAACGGCTCACCGATGTCGACGAAAGCACTGGGCGTCACGTTGCGGGGCGCAGTGACGATGGTGACGATGGCGAGAAGGATAGCGGCCCCCGCCAGAGACTTCGTCAACTTCAGCTCACTTCGCGTTTCCATCACGCTCCCTCCCTCAAACGGCGAGCGGCGGCTGCCCCCTCACGTTCTCGCTTCTGCCTTTGAATAAAGATATAGACGCCGATCACGAAGATGGGAATCGGCGGTAGAAGTACCGCCGCCGTTCTGATTCCGCTCTGGATGCGGCGGATCTGTGTCTGCATCCTCTCTTCGCTCGCGCGGACCTTGGCCTCCTTCTCGGATTCGATGTTGGTCTTGAGGACTTCGAACTTGCGGTTCTCGACCTCTTGAAGGTTGCGCGCCATGATCTGCTTCGTCTGCTCGTCGAGGTCGTCGCGGTTACGGACTTCGGCGACTCGCTCGTCGAGATGCCGCTGCGCTTCCGCAAGGGCTGTTTCCGCCTGCCGCTCGGCTTCGGCTTCCTCCTGAGTACGGCGCTCGATGAACTCGCGGGTTTGCTCTTCGACGCGGGCGAGCGTGCGGTGTCGCACTCGGCGGTTCCTCAAAGCTACGAAAGAGTCGTCGCCGACGAGCGTGTCCATGGCGTTGAGGAAGAACGAGACGTTGTCGAAGTTCAAGTTGCCCGGTCCGATTCGCCGGATCTCGAAGAACTGCTCGGAGATGAAGTCGATGTCGGCGACGAAGATGACGTGGATGGGGAGCGAGCCGTTCTCCGGATTGGTGGCTTCCTCGGTCCCGGCCTCCTCACTGGCTTCGTCTCCATTGCCGGTCTCGGGAGAGCTCGTGGCTTTGCCTTCGGGCGCGGGACGGCCCTTGATCTCGGCGGCGACCGTATACACCATCGGGTCGGGGCGGTGCGGCAGGTTGCGATTCAATGAGGCACCAAGAAAGTTCCGCTGGACCATCTGGAAGTAGGGGAACCGGCCGGAAAATGCGCCGCTTTCGAGCAGAGGCTGGTAGACCAAGCCTTCTGCCGAAGCTGACTCGACGTGTCCGGGGTACAGGAGCACGAGCTGTTCGAGCTCGGCGCTCGCCAGGTGGTTCTTGCTGAAGACGTTCTCGTTCTGATTGCCCCGGCCGAGGAAGACGACCTCGGGAGGAAGGTGCGCTAGGTCGGGATGAGGGTTGTAGCTGTCCCAGATGATCATCGAAGGGTCCCACCGGAAACCCAGCTCTGCGAGAAAACCACGAATGTCGCCCTTTGGCTCGGGAGGCGGTTGGCCCTGGCGCATGAAAGGATTCATGTTGGCGCCGGCCTGCTCCGAGGGCGCGAGGCCCAGGTTGACGACGGGGAGAGGATCGTCGAGCAGAAGCGCCGGGGTTCCTTCTTTGATGAGTTCGAGAACGTTGTCCATCTCGTCCTGGGCGAGCGAAGACGGGAGCACTACGAGGAGTCCGTCGATCTCTTCGGTGATGGCGGTGTTCGGAGTGATTTGGACGACCTCGTACTGTTTCTTGAGCTCGTCGACGACCGACCAGGCGGGGGTCGATTGCATGGTGTTGAAATCGAGCCCGCCGAACAGCCTCAGCTGGGTATTGACGACGCCGACGCGCTTGCGTTCCGTGTTCGCGACGACGCGGATGCTCCGGGCGATCTCGTATTCCGCCGGAAGCCCTCGGTCGAAAAACTGGATTACCTGCTCCTCGGCCCCGCAGGTGAATGCGAGTCCGAGGAATACTTCGCTGAAGCCAGCGCGCGCTCCTTCGAGGTTCGGAATCTCCCGCGCTTGGATACCAAACTTCTCCCGGGCCTCGCGAGCCTCGTCGCTGAAGGGCTCGGTATCGTAGACGGCGACCTGGACGCGTCCGCCGGAAGCGGACCCCATCTCTTTGAGCAGTCCGATGACGTTCGCCCTCGTCTGTACGTAGGGTTCGGGGACGGTGGGGCTGATGTACGCCTGCACGAACACCGGCCGGTCGTCGGAGAGCTCGTGGAGAAGTTGCCTCGTTTCCCGGCTCAGCGAATGAAGCCGCTCGGCGGTCGCATCGACCCTCCACCCCAACCTGCCTAACATGGCAATTCCGGCGACGAGGATGACGGCGATGGAGACGGCGCGGATGAGGTGATGCGTCGTCATCCTCAAACCTTCGGCCTCGCGCGGCCAATGGCGCCGGTTGACGAGGAGGACATTGAGGTAGAGAAAGAACCCGCCGATCGCGAGGAAGTACAGGAGCCCGGTGGTGCTCATGACCCCTTGCCCGAACTCCTCGAAATGGGGGAATACCCCTAGCGGTGACAGGAGCCGAGCCAGGCCCTCGCCCACGATTCGGGCCATCGGTTGGACGAACACCCCGATGGCGCAGAAAACCGCTCCCAGAACGAACGCGATGGTCACGTTCGCGGTCAGCTGAGAAGCGAGCATCCCGACGGCAATGAGCGCAGCTCCGGCCAGCCAGAAACCCAGGTAGTTGGCGAACATCAGCCCCATGTCGGGGCTTCCCAGAAAGAGAAGCACCACCACGTGGCTCAGCGAGAGGACGAGGGCCACGGTATAGACGGCGAGGACCGCCAGGTATTTTCCCAGAACGATCTCGAGATCGGTCGCCGGCAGAGTAAGAAGAAGCTCGTCGGTTCCGAGCTTCTTCTCCTCCGCCCAGACGGACATCGTCAGGGCGGCGACGAAGAATACGAGCAAGTAGGGGAAGACATTGTTCAACTGGTCGAGATTCGCCAGGTTGTTCAGGAAGAACCGATCCTGCCAGAACGCGGCCGCCGCGCTGAGAAAGATGAAGAGCGTGATGAACACGTAGCCCGTCGGGTTGCTGAAGTACATCTTCAGGTCCCGCTTCACGATGGCGCGTACGATGTTGAAGTTGATCTCCTTCAGCATCAGTGCACCTCCTCCTGGAGCTCCTGGCTGTCTCGAGTCAGGCGGTAGAAATTCGACTCGAGAGAGCCGTCCTCACGAAGCTCGCTCGGCGGGCCCTCGAAAACGAGGCGACCGTTGTGAACGAAGAGAACGTAGTCGGCGACGGCGTCGACTTCCTGGAGTATGTGAGTCGAGATGAGGATCGTCTTGCTCCGGCCGAGCTTCTTGATGTTCTCCCGGAATTGCCGGATCTGGTTCGGGTCGAGCCCCGCGGTGGGCTCATCCATGATGAGGACGTCGGGATCGTGGAGCAACGCCTGGGCGAGCCCCACTCGCTGCCGAAGACCCCGGGAAAGCTTTCCGATCGGTTTTTCCATGACTTGACCGAGAGTGCAGAGCTCGCGAACCGCGAAGATGCGCTCTTTCGCTTCCTTCGGGGGAAGCTCACGAGCTTCGGCGAAGAACTCCAGAAGCTCGAGCGGCGTCATGTCGGGATACAGTGGCCCGTTCTCGGGAAGATAGCCCAGCTTCTTCGATGCAGCGATTCTCTCTCGATGGATGTCGAGGCCCGCGATTCTGGCCGAGCCGCTGGACGGGGCGAGGTAGCCGGTGAGCATCTTCATCGTCGTGGTCTTTCCGGCACCATTCGCCCCAAGAAACGCCACGATTTGTCCTTCGGGGATGGAGAACGAGATGTTCTCCGTCGCGACAAACGGCCCATAGTACTTCGTCAGACCCTGCGCCTCGATCATCGTTCTCGGTTCGCTTGGGGACGCGTTGGTCATGGGAACTCGAGCACCTCCCTGGTCGAAAGTTTCGCCCTCCGCTCCGCGGAGAGCCGGATTTTAGCGAAAGCCAGCGGGCGACACAAGTCGTGCGGCGTCCGTAAAGATTCTGAACAAACGGTTTATAGTCCGACGTCCTAGGCGCCTGACACCCCCTGTGAGATTCGTCACTGGCAGCCGGGAGTCGCGTCAGCCCATCGCACCACGTTAAGATGATGGTGCCATGCCCGATGAAATCCCTTCCCCCGCGGAAGCCCAACAAAACATGCCCCCTTATGTGATCGAGGGGGCGCGTTCGAGCCGTTCCAAGTGCAAGACCTGCCGCAAGAAGATCGACAAGGACGTACTTCGAATCGGTATCCTCATCGAGGGGCCGTACGGCGTCGGCTACCTCTGGCACCATTTGACCTGCGCTGCCAAGCGGCGTCTCGACGACGTCGAAGAGGCCTATGAGATCGAAGCGTGGAACAACGCCAAGGAACCTCCGGGAGAGGTTCCGCCCATCGAGGCGATGCGCAAACTGAGCGAAGAGGCGGAGGAGCAGCGACAGGCGAGAAAGCGAATTCCCTACGGAGAGGTCGATCCTTCGGGTCGGGCGAAGTGCAAGAACTGCGGCGAGCTCATGGACAAGGGAAGCCTCCGCGTCGTGCTCGGCCGCGAGATCGAGTTCGGAAATCAGTATCGAACCATGCCGATCCAGGTCCATGCGCGCTGTGTGTCCTCGGAGATCGAGAAGGACGATTGCAATACCGAGGCCGGCGGGTTCGAGGCCGCGATACGAGCCAACAGCCGGGAGTTGACTCCGGAGCAAATCGAGACGATCCTGCGGGAGGTTGGTCGGCTTCCCGAGAGCGAAGCGCCGCCTTTTTAGACGGTTCGCAGAGTCACCTCGAAGCAGGTACCGCCTCCCCCTCGGGGAAGACAGCGCGCATCCCCCTCGTGTCGTCGTGCGATCTGGCGGACCAGAGCCAGTCCGAGTCCCACTCCGCGATCCTCACCTTCGCGCATTCCCTGAGGGCGATAGAAAGGTTTGAATATATTCTCCCGTTCCTCTGCCGGTACGCCGTCGCCGCGATCGGCGATGAGCAGGAGCGCACCCGAGCCGCGGGGAACCACGGATGCCTCGATGGGTGAGCCGGCGGCGTAGCGGCGCGCGTTGTCGAGGAGGTTCCGAATGAGCCGCCTGAGCATCCGGGGATCTCCCTGGATCGAGACTGGCTCTCCGGTGACCGTGGCCGCGCTGCGAGCTCCCTCCTCCGCGAGAATCGCCAGGAGATCCACGTCCTCGTTCCTCTCGAGTTTTTCGAGCGCGTCGAGTCGGCTCGCGAGCAAGAGCTCTTCGATCAAGTCGTCCAGCTCTTGGATGTCCTTGGAGATCCGGGCGCGGACGTCCGGTCGCTCCTCACCACCACCCAGAAGCTCGATGGCCACC
Source organism: Vicinamibacteria bacterium (assembly GCA_035620555.1). NCBI lineage: Bacteria > Pseudomonadati > Acidobacteriota > Vicinamibacteria > Vicinamibacteria bacterium. Next base: position 35,482 of record DASPGQ010000218.1, on the reverse strand, counting down.
CGCATCCGTGCGAGGGGGGACCGAAGCTCATGAGATGCGCTCGCGAGCATGTGCCGCTGGGCGTTCACCAGGCGCTCGATCTGACTCGCCGCCTGGTTGAAACTGCGGGCGAGAGCGGCCACCTCGTCGTTTCCTTCGATTTTCACGCGGGCCGAGAGATCTCCGGCGCCGAGCTCGTCCACGCGGCTCTGAAGTCTTTCCAGCCGGCGCGTGATGCGACGCGCCAGGGGGTAGGAGCCCAGGGCAATCGCTCCCGCCAACAGTACGAGCAGCCAGAGTACGTGCACCGCCGGCGGATGAACGTGGCGGGCGACCAGCCAGCGTCCGTCGGGAAGACGGAAGGCGGCAGCGCCTCTCGAGCGACGGCTACGAATCCAACCGCTGCGCTCCCGTTGCGGCGAGGGTGCCGGCAAAGCCTCCCCGACGGATGCGAGAAGCCGCCCGTCGGCGTCGTGGACCGCGAGGTCGGCGTCGAAGCGTTTGCTGAGCCGCTCGAGCGTCGACTGGAGCTCGGTGACGGGCTCGTCGGCTCGCGGCAGCACCTCTCCCGCCATTGCCGAGATGCTGTCGAACATCAGGAGCTCGCGTCCGCCGGGAGCCTGGAAGTACCAGGCAATGGTGACGAGAGCTCCGAACAGGAACAGGATTCCCAGGAACGCGAGATAGACTTGCAGATACAACCGGCGCTTCATGTCTCGTCAGGCTTCCGATCCCTCGTCCTGCTTTTGGGCGAAGACATAGCCGGCGCCGCGCACGGTGATCACGCGCCTCGGCCGTTTGGGATCCTCTTCGATGGCTGCACGGATACGAGAGATGTGAACGTCGATGCTTCGATCGAAGGCCGAATGGCCATGGCCGCGAAGGTGCTGCATCAGGGATTCTCGCGAAAGCACCCGCCCCGCATTCTCGGCGAGGGCGCATAGCAGATCGAACTGGTGACTCGTCAAGGTCTTCTCCTCGCCTTCGACGCGGACGGTGCGCGATGCACGATCGATCTCCAATCGTCCGAAGCGAAGGGGTCGAGCGGACCTTCGGGGAGACGCGCCGCTGCGGCGGAGTATGGCGCGCAGGCGAGCGAGGAGCTCTCTGGGATTGAAGGGCTTGGGGAGGTAATCGTCGGCCCCGAGCTCGAGGCCGACGATGCGATCCGTATCTTCGCCCCTCGCGGTGAGCATCAGGATGGGGATGTCCGATCCCGCTCGCACGCGGCGGCAGATTTCGAATCCGTCGAGGTCGGGGAGCATGACGTCGAGAACCAGGGCATCGAAGTCACCACTCTTCACGAGCGGAAGCCCCGTCTTCGCATCGGGCTTCGCGATGACCTCGATGCCCCGTTTGCCGAGATACTCGGCGACCATCTCGGACAAGCTCCGATCATCCTCGATCATCAAGATGCGTTCTGGCACGTCTCGATCTCTCGCCTCACAGGACGCTTCCCCCTGCTACCGGTGGTGGTGAAAGCGCTCCGCCATCTCGATGAGCTGGGCGCGCTGCTCGGGGGTGAGCGCTTCGGCCGCATCCGCCAGCGCTTCCACGAGCCGCGTGCTCGCGGCTTCGGCCATCTCTATCTCCGCTCGCCGCAGCTGTTCGAGCGCAGCCCGGTCGATGGTCGGCTTCGATAGCTCGTTCACCCATGCCTCTCGGCTCTGGCGGTGCTGATCCACGAGCGCCGCAAGATCGTCGGCCGAGCGTCCGATGATGGCCTTGACTCGCTCCTGTTGCTCATCGCTGGCGTCGATCCGACTGAGCACCCAGGAAGCGGCAAACTCCGCGCGCTCGCGTGCCAGCTCGGGATCGTGGCCGAAGTGCCCCCGAAGGCCCCGTCCGACGTGCGACCATCCCGCCGCGTGGGTCGAGATGACGGCCGTCCCGGCCACGATCGCGCCGAGGGCCACGCTCAGAAGGACACCGACTCGGAATTTCCTCGACCCGTTCTTTCCGTCGTCCTTTCGAACCTCTTCGTCAGGATTGCGATTCATCGTGTAGCTCCCTGTTCGAGATCTCGCTCCATTGCGATCCTCATCCCGAGGTTAGCCACGGGCGTTTTCGGAAGTTTGTCAGCGGCGTAAAGTTTTGTAAATCACGCGCTGCTCTAAGATCGGCGTTTCGATTGGCGTATTCAGAAAACGTACACCTGCCCCGCCGAATAGAGTCGGGTGTAGCCGGGGCCTCACCGTTTCGCATCAAGGAATGCCGGTAGACCACAGTCTTTGCCGTGGCATGCACCTTGCAGCCGCCCCACGACCATGGGACTCGGGACGCACCATCTGGGCGCCGCCGTGGCGTTCCTGGTCCTCACGATCCTTGCCACCTCGGGCGACTCCGAGCCGATTCGATCGCGGAGCGCGCTGCTCGACGCCGCGGCCGCGCATCAGGCTCACGCGGATCGGGATCTCTCGGTCGATAATCGTCGTCGAGCGGCGCACCATTTGCACCGTGCGCTCTCGCTCTATCGAGATCTCGGACGTCGAGACCTCGAGGCGAGGGTCCTCGTCGAGCTCGGACACTTGCACCGGGTCGAGGGGCGGACGGGACTCGCGCTCTCCTTTTTCGACCGCGCCGTTTCGGTCGACGTCCGGCCGGGCGCCCGCGCCCTCGTCGAGCGGGGCAAAGCCCTTTCCGAGCTCGGTGAGCACGAGCGGGCTCTCAGTGATTTCCACCGGGCGAGCCGGTCGGGTCTCTCTGGGGGCGAACGTGCCGCTGTCCTCTATGGAACCGCTATCTCGCTCGACGAGCTAGGGCGTCTCTCCGAGGCTCGAAGAGCCATCGAGCTCTCGCTCCAAGCCTCGAAGGACGTCGACGAGCGGTTCGCCTTCTACGCCGATCTCTTGATGCGCATGGGTGAGATCGCGAAGGCCTTCGAGGTGAGCGAACAGGCCCGTACGGGTCGGAGCGTGTCGCTTCGCGCCTTCCAGGAAGAATTACTCGACGACGACACGCGCCTGTTGTCCTACTTTCTCGGAGACGAGCGGAGCTTCCTCTGGTCGGTGACCCGAGGCACGCTATCGGCACACGAGCTTCCGGCGCGCCGAAGCATCGAACGGCTGGTGCGGGAAGCGCGACGAGACCTGTCGACCCCGTTGAGCCGGCGAGTGATCGCGCTCGAGAAGGTGTCCCGGCTCCTGCTCGGACCCGTGGCCGGGCTGACGATGAAGCCGCGGCTCGTGGTCGTCTCGGACGGGGAGTTGAGCGCGCTTCCCTTCGCCCCGTTACCCCTCGGCTCCGACCGGATTCCACTCGTCAATGTTCTGGAGATCGTCCGCCTTCCCGCGGCGACGCTTCTCCCCGAGCTTCGTTCCCGGGTCCAGAGAACGCGCTTTTCGAGGACGGTTGCCGTCGCGGCCGATCCGTCCCACGGCTTGCCGGCGGCGCGGCGCGAGGCCGCCAGCATCGAGGCGATCGCGCCGTCGGGACAGGTCGAGGTCGTCTACGGCAAACAGGCCAGCCGGGACTGGATCGCGAGGGTGGAGCTCGGGAGCTTTCGGGTCTTGCATTTCGCCACTCACGGTGCCCTGGGTCGGGGGATCGCTCTTCGAGACGGATTCCTGCGACTCGACGAACTCCTCGAGCGGCGCGTCGCCGCGGAGCTCGTCGTTCTGAGCAGCTGCGATGCGGGTCTCGCACGCGGATTTCTCGAGGCTGGCGCTCGCCGGGTGATCGCGAGCTATTGGGCCGTCGACGACGAGGCGACCGCCGCACTCATGAAGGTTTTCTACGAAAAGCTGTTCTCCGGAGCGTCTCCCGCGACCGCGCTGAGAGAAGCCCAAATGATGCTGAGGCGCACGCCTCGATTCCGCTCACCTTACTACTGGGCTGGATTCGAGCTCCGCGGCGACTGGGCTTTTTAGCTAGTCCCGCACTTTCTCGAAGAGCTTGAGCTGGTCCTTTCCTTCCTCGGGCAGCGCGAGGGGGTAATTTCCCGAGAAACAGGCGGAGCAGTAGCGATCGCGGTCCGTCTCGACTGCGGAAAGAAGCCCCTCGTGCGAGAGATAGCCCAGCGAATCGGCACCGATGAAGTGAGCGATCTCCTCGACCGTGTGCGTCGAGGCGATCAACTCATCGTGCTTCGGGGTGTCGATGCCGTAGTGGCACGGGCCCGTCGTGGGCGGTGACGAGACGCGGAAGTGAACTTCCTTCGCGCCGGCTTGCCGTACCAAACCGACGATCTTCCGGCTCGTGGTGCCACGCACGATCGAGTCGTCGATGAGCACGATCCGGCGGTTCTCGATGACCGAGCGCACGGGGTTGAGCTTTACCTTGACGCCGAAATTTCGTATCGATTGTCGGGGCTCGATGAACGTCCGTCCGACATAGTGATTTCGGATGAGCCCGAGCTCCATGGGGAGACCCGATTCCTGCGAGTAGCCGATGGCGGCAACGACACCCGAGTCGGGAACGGGAACGACGACGTCGGCGTCTGCGGGCGCCTCCCGAGCCAGCGTTCGACCCATGGCGATGCGGGTGCGATGAACGTCGCGGCCGAATACGTGGCTGTCCGGACGGGCGAAGTAGACGTGCTCGAAGATGCACTGGGAGGCCGGCGCCGGGGGGAAGGGACGGTAGGACCGGACTCCGTCCGGCGAGATGCGCACGAGCTCGCCCGGCTCGATCTCGCGGACCAGCGTCGCGTCGATGAGATCCAGGGCACAGGTCTCCGAGCAGAGCACGTAGCTCGAGTCGAGCTTCCCCAGAACCAGGGGCCGGAAGCCCCTCGGATCCCGGGCTCCGTAGATCGCATCGTTGGTCAGGAACAAGAGCGAGAAGGCCCCTTCCACGCCGCGGAGGGCGTCGACGATGGCGTCGGTGGGCTCGCGCTGGAGCGATTTGGCATAGAGGTGAAGGATGACCTCGGTGTCGCTCGTCGTCCGGAAAATCGATCCGCGCTCGACCAGACCGTGACGGAGGACGTGGGCGTTGACGAGATTGCCGTTGTGGCAGACCGCAATCTCTCCGAACTTGCACTCGATATGGATGGGTTGTGTATTGGCGTTGTTGCTCTCGCCCGACGTGGAGTAACGCGTATGGCCGATGGCGTTCGTGCCCCCGAGGCTCTCGAGGGCTTCGGCATCGAAAACCTCGGCGACGTAGCCCTGGCGCTTTCGGCTCGCGAAACCCTTTTCTCCGGAGGTGACGATGCCGGCCGCCTCCTGACCTCGGTGCTGCAGGGCGTAGAGCCCCAAGTACGTCAGGCGCGCGGCATCGGGATGTCCGAAGATGCCGAAAACGCCGCACTCGTCTCGAAAACCGCTCATGCTCTCAATGCCTTTTCGATTGAGTTCCACCATAGCTCACGGAGCCTCGCCACGCCCAGAGAGACCGCCTCGTCACCGTTGACCCGCACCACCAATTGATCGCCGCCGGTGACACCCAGACGCGACAGCGGCACGCCATGCGTCTCCGCCAGTGTTTCGAGCTTCGAGCTGGCGCCGGGAGAGACGCTGACCAGAATCCGTCCCTGAGTCTCGGAGAACAGGACGGTGTCGGCCCGCCCCGGGGTCTCGAGGGCGACCGAGGCACCCACGGACTCACCGAGTGGCCCGAACAGACACTCCACGAGGGCGACCAAGAGCCCCCCGTCGCTCACGTCGTGAGCCGATTGCACCAACCCCTGCCGAGCGGCTTCTCGAGCGAGATCGTGGACCGCTCGTTCGGCGTCCCAGTCGAGTCGAGGAGGCTTTCCCTCGATGCGACGATGTACGACTTTCAGGTACTCCGAGCCCCCGAGCTCCTCACGGCTATCACCGAGGAGGAAGATGAGATCATCTTTCCGTTTGAAGTGGTGGCTGACTCGCTTCGAGGCATTCTCGAGGAGCCCCACGACCCCGATGACCGGAGTGGGGTAGATGGCGGCGCCCTCGGTCTCGTTGTAGAAACTCACGTTTCCCCCGGTGATGGGCACGCCGAACCGATTGCAGGCCTCGCCGATTCCCTCGATGGCCCGAACGAACTGTCCCATGATCTCGGGCTTTTCGGGGTTGCCGAAATTGAGGCAGTTGGTCGCTCCGATCGGCGTGGCGCCCACCGCCGCGAGATTTCGGCAGGCTTCGGCGACCGAGATGGCCCCGCCGAGGTAGGGGTCGAGCTGGGTGTAGCGCCCATGGCCGTCGAGACATACCGCCAGAGCAAGCTCGGTGCCCTTGATTCGGACGACGCCCGCGTCACCCCCGGGAAGTCCGATCGTGTTGCTGCGCACCATGTGATCGTACTGCTCGAATATCCAATGCTTGCTCGCCACCGTATGGCTACCGAGAAGCTGTAAGAGCGTCTCTTCGAGATTCCCGGGCTCGTCGATGTCGGCCATCTCGCGCGAAGGGGGTGGCTCGACTGCGGGCCGGCGGTACATGGGTGCATCCTCGGCGAGCAGGCGGCATGGCACGCTCGCGACCTCGAGCTTTCCCGAGAAAACGCGGAACAGTCCGTCGCTGGTCACCCGACCGATGGCGGAAGCATCGAGATCCCATTTGTCGAAAATCCGCTTCACGTCCGGTTCGCGACCGGCTCGGGCCACGAGGAGCATCCTCTCTTGGGATTCCGACAGCAGGGTCTCGTAGGCGCTCATGCCGGCCTCACGCCGGGGCACCTTGTCGAGGTCGATCTCGATCCCGGTACCCCCTCTCGCACCCATCTCGGCGCTCGAGCAGGTGAGTCCCGCTGCCCCCATATCCTGGATAGCCACGAGCGCGTCGGTCTGCATCAGCTCGAGGCAGGCTTCGAGAAGGAGTTTCTCCAGGAACGGATCGCCCACCTGAACCGTCGGCCGCTTCTCTTCCGACCCTTCGCTGAACTCCGCCGACGCCATCGTGGCGCCGTGGATTCCGTCTTTTCCCGTCTTCGCTCCCACGTAGAAAACGGGGTTGCCCTCCCCGGAGGCCCGGGCGAGAAAGATCCGCTCCTTGGGGGCGATCCCGAGACAGAAGGCGTTCACGAGCGGATTCGCGCTGTAGCAGTCCTCGAACACGACTTCGCCCCCGACCGTGGGAATGCCCATGCTGTTTCCGTAGCTCGCGATCCCGGCGACGACGCCCGAGAGCAACGACCGGTTGTTCCGAACGCTCAGCGGACCGAATCGGAGAGAGTTCATCAAGGCGATTGGCCGAGCGCCCATGGTGAAGACGTCACGGATGATGCCGCCCACTCCGGTGGCGGCACCCTGAAAGGGCTCGATGAACGAGGGATGGTTATGCGATTCGATCTTGAAAACACATGCGAGTCCTTCGCCGATATCGACCACGCCCGCGTTCTCGCCCGGACCCTGAACGACGCGAGGCCCTTCGGTGGGCAAATTCTTCAAATGAATGCGGGAGCTCTTGTAGCTGCAGTGCTCCGACCACATGACGGAGAAAAGGCCGATCTCGATGGCGTTCGGCTCGCGGCCGAGCCCTTGCACGATGGCGTCGTACTCCGACCGCGTCAGGTCGTGGGCTTTCAGCTGCTCGTCGTTCATCGTTGTTCCGTCCAGGCGACCAGACTCTCGAACAGCTTGCGCCCGTCGGCCGTACCGAGCGCGGGCTCATAACAGCGATCGGGATGGGGCATGAGCCCCAGGACGTTGCCCCGCTCGTTCCGGATCCCCGCGATATCGTGGGCGGCCCCGTTGGGGTTGTCCAGGTAACGGAAGACGACGAGGTCCTTTTTCTCGAGGGCCTCGAGGGATCTTTCGTCAGCGAAGAAGTTGCCATCGGCATGACCCACGGGAATTCGCAGCTCGTCTCCTTCACGAAGAGTCTCGGTGAGCGGGGAGCCGGCCTTCTCGACCCGTAGTCCGACGTACCGGCACACGTAGGTCAAGCTCCGGTTTCGCAGCATCGCTCCCGGCAACAGCCCCGCCTCCTGGAGCATTTGAAAGCCGTTGCAGATTCCGACGACGGCTCTTCCCGACTCCGCCATGCTCGCAACCGCGGGCATCACCGGAGAGAAACGTGCGATGGCGCCTGGCCGCAGGTAGTCTCCGTGAGCGAAACCCCCAGGAAGGATGACGGCGTCGTAGCCGTCGAGACGGGTCTGTTTGTGCCAAACCAGATCGGTTGGATGTCCCAGCACGTCCTGGAGGCAGTACTGGACGTCCTCCTCGCAATTCGATCCGGGAAAGACGAGCACCGCGAAGCGCGGCACTAACCTTGAACCTCCACCTCGAACACCTCGAGAACGGGGTTGGCGAGGAGCCGCCGGGCGACCTCCTGGGCGAGCCTTTGCGCCTCTTCGCGCGAGTCCGTGTCCAGGCTGAGCTCGAAGAACTTGCCCTGCCGCACGGAAACGGCTTGCTCGTACCCCAGCTGCTTCAAGGCGTTCGAGATCGTCTCGCCCTGGGGGTCGTGCACCGCCGGCTTGAGCCTCACGATGATGTTGGCCTTCATCGACCGAAAACCCGCTGGTAAATCACGTCGAGGCGCTCCATTTGCCGCTCGAGGTCGAAGGCACGTTCCAGCTCCGCGTCCGAGAGCCGCTCGCGGACCTCGCCATCGACTTTCAGGAGCTCCCGGAGCTCTCCTTTTCCCTGCCATACCGCCATCGCGTTGCGCTGCACCATCCGGTAAGCCTCCTCGCGCGACAGGCCTTTCTTTGCCAGCTCGAGCAGCACCTGGCCGCTGAAGACGAGGCCTTTCATCGACTCGAGATTCTCCCTCATCCGATCGGGATAGATGATGAGCTCATCGACGACCGAGCGCATCTTCCGCAGCATGTGATCGGTCAGGATGTAGCTCGAGGGAAGGATCATGCGTTCCACCGAGGAGTGCGAGATGTCGCGCTCGTTCCACAGAGGAATGTTCTCGAGGGCCGCCTGAAGGTTTCCCCGGACAACCCGCGCCAGCCCGGAAATCTGCTCGCAGGTGACCGGATTTCTCTTGTGGGGCATCGCCGACGAGCCTTTCTGCTTTTCCGAGAAGAACTCTTCCACTTCCCGTATCTCGGTTCTCTGAAGGCTTCGAATCTCGACGGCGATCTTGTCGAGGCTGCTCGAGAGGATCGCGAGTGCCGACAACGCCTCGGCGTGACGGTCGCGCTGGAGGACTTGAGTGGATATCGGTGCGGGAGAGAGCCCCAACCTTCGACAGACCTCTTCTTCGACGATCGGCGGCAGATGCGCGAACGTCCCCACCGCCCCCGACAGTTTGCCGACGGCTACGGATTCGCGAGCCGCCTCGAGCCGCTTGCGGTTGCGTGCCATCTCCGCGTACCAGAGCGCGAGCTTCATGCCGAACGTCATCGGCTCGGCATGTACGCCGTGGGTTCTCCCGACCATGATCGTTCTCTTGTGATCGAGTGCCCGCGCTTTCAACACCTCGGCCAGGGCGTCGAGATTTCGGATCACGAGATCCGTGGCGTCCCGCAGCCTCATTCCGAGAGCGGTGTCGACGACGTCATAGCTCGTCAGGCCAAAATGGATGAAACGCCCCGCCGGGCCGACCTTCTCGGCGAGCGCCTCGGTGAAGGCGATGACGTCGTGTTTGACCTCTCGCTCGATGGCGGCGACGCGCTCGACCGTGTAGGCTGCCTTTTCCCGAATCTCTCGTGCGGCAGCCACGGGGATGAACCCTTGCTCCGACATGACTTCGGCGGAGACGACCTCGACTTGGAGCCAGGAGTCGAACTTGGCCTCCTCGCTCCAGATTCGGCCCATCTCGGGATGAACGTATCGATCGGTCAGCATGTCTCGAAGACCAATGCACGTTGGGCGAAGCTGTCGGTGGTTGCCTTGGGCTCGGTGAGGCGCAAAAGGGGCGTGGGTCGATCGGGATAGGTGAGATGCACCTTGGGCAAGAAACCTCCTCGCCGCCGTAGCGCGTCGTAACAACTATCCAGCGCAAGCCGCTCGTGGTTGTTGTTCTGGGAGAGGTGCGCGAGAAAGAGGTGTCGCACCGAGTCCGGGAGGCGATGCTCGAGATAGAGCGCGAGCGCCTCGTTGGATAGGTGCCCAAGCTGGCTTCGGACCCGATCCTTGAGCGAGTCGGGATAGTCGCTCTCCCGGAGCATCTCCACGTCGTGATTCGACTCGATCAGGATGGCGGTGCTGCCGCGGAGCCCGTCCACCACGGTCTCGGACACGTGGCCGATATCGGTCACGTGCCCGAAGGCTAGCTTGCCTCGACGGAGACGGAAGCCGACCGGATCGGCGGCATCGTGTGGGGTGGGGAAGAGATCGACGGTCAGCCTGCCCAGCTTGACGCTCGAGCCCGACCGGACGCGTACCCAATCGATTTCCTTGCTCGAAGCTCGGGGCATCCGGCGGAAGGTTCCTTCCGTCGCGTAGAGAGGGATCTTGTGTTTCCCGCAGAACCGCCAGGCTCCTCTCGCGTGGTCGCCGTGCTCGTGCGAGAGTAGAACCCCGTGGAGATCCCTTGGAGCGACTCCCAGGAGTCCGAGACGGCGCTCGATCTCCCGGCACGCCAGACCGGCGTCGAGAAGAAGCCTGCTCGAACCATCCGAGGCGAAGGTGACGTTGCCTGCACTTCCACTTCCCAGAACCGAGACGTGGAGCTCAGGCAACCAGGCTCTCCGGGATCCACTCGAGGCGCCCGAGCCTTCCCACAACCGTCATGGCGAGGGGGCGCTGGAAAATCGAGGACGCCAAACGCAGCAAGTCATCGGCAGTGACGGAATCGATCCCCTGGATGGCTTCCTCGGTCGCGATATGTCGACCGAAATACAACTCCTGTCGGGCAAGCTGTGACATGCGCGCGTCCGTCGATTCGAGTCCCATTAGTATACTTCCACAGAGGTGGTCTTTGGCACGGCGGAGCTCCTCCACCTGGACGGGAATATCGCGGATGAGGCGAAGCTCGTGCAGAACGAGATCGACCACTTCGGGCACTTTCTTCGGGTCCGAGCCAGCGTAGACCATGAGTTGACCGGCGTCGGAGAACGCCGATAGGGCCGAATAGACCGTGTAGGCGAGCCCGTGCTCCTCACGAATGACTTGAAAGAGACGTGAGCTCAGACTTCCTCCGAGGATGGCATTCAGGACGTAAGAGACGAAGCGGTCGGAGGACGTTTGGCTAGGAGCCACCGTCCCGAGCACGATGTGAGCCTGTTCCAGATCCTTGTCCTCGAGCCTCACGGTCATCGATGGCTGAGGCGGAGTGGCAAGGATCCCGTCCGGTGGCGTCTCGAGCCTGGCGAATCGGCTCTCGACCAGAGACAAGAGCTGTTCGTGCTCCACGTTGCCGGCGGCGACGACGATCATGTTGCTGGGGGCATAAGTCCGTCGGAAAAAGCGCAGCAGGTCGTCACGATCGAAGCGCGCGACGGTTTCCGGTTGGCCGAGGATCGGACGACCCAGTGGGTGATCGGGCCAGAAAGCCTGGGCGAAGAGCTCGTGGGCGAACTCCTCGGGGTTGTCTTCGACCGTTTTGATCTCCTCGAAGATCACCCGACGTTCGCGTTCGAGCTCGTCGCGATCGAAGCGTGGCGATAGCACGATGTCCGAGAGCAGGTCTACCGCTCGAGGGACGTGCTGATCGAGAACCTTGACGTGGAAGCCCGCGTACTCCTGCGTGGTGAAGGCATCCGTCTGGCCGCCGATCGCGTCCATTTCCTGAGCGATCTGAGCTTGGCTGCGCTTCTCGGTCCCCTTGAAAACCATGTGCTCGATGAAGTGGGCGAGCCCGCCCTCACCGTCGTTTTCGTCCCGACTTCCGCGCCGGAGCCAGATGCCCATGGCGACCGACCGTACGCCGTCCATCCTCTCAGTGAGGACTGTAAGTTCATTTGGTAGAATACTTTTGCGGAACACGTCCTTTGCCTCGACCTTCTGGCTGGTGGGACTTTTGAGGTTAGCATACGCCGTGGAGCCGGGTCAAAAAGGATCTCCTTCGGGGTTCTCTGGGAGCTCGGCTCGAGAGAAGGCGTGCCAATTGCGTTACGATGGGTCGATGATCAATCTCTTTGGGCTCTCGCGGACGTCGCTCGAGGGCGAGATGCTCGCGCGCGGTCGTCCCGCCTTCCGCGGAAGACAGATTTTCCGATGGATGTACGCCCGGGGAGCGGCGAGCTTCGAAGCGATGACCGACTTGCCTCGAAAGCTCCGAGACGAGCTGGCCCATGACTACGTGATTCGTCTCCCAAACGTTCGATCGCGACGAGCTTCGATCGATGGAACCATCAAATATCAGCTCTCGCTTCAGGATGGGCGGAACGTCGAAACCGTATACATCCCCGATGGAAAGCGGCACACGTTTTGCCTCTCCACCCAGGTCGGCTGTCCTCTGAAATGCAGTTTCTGCTTCACCGGGACCATCGGACTCGAACGCAACCTGACGGTGGGCGAGATCTTGGGCCAGTACCGTCTCGCCCTCGGCGATCGAGAAATCGCTCCGGCGAGGAGGAACATCGTCTTCATGGGCATGGGCGAGCCGCTTCTGAATCAGGAGGCGGTCATCGAGGCGCTTCGGATCCTTACCGATGAGGACGGTTACGGCGTGTCTCCTCGCCGAATTACCGTTTCGACCGCAGGACTGCCTGCCGAGCTCGAGGATTTCGCCAAGAATGCACCCGCGGTGGGCCTTGCGATCAGCCTGCACGCGACCACGGATTCCTCACGCGATCGCATCATGCCCATCAACCGCGCGCACCCGCTTGGAGAATTGCTGGCGGTGGCCCGGAACCTCCCGCTTCCTCGCCGCCGCCGAATCACGTTCGAGTACGTGCTCCTCGAAGGCGAGAACGACACCGCAGCCGACGCCTCGAGGCTCGCCGGACTGCTTCAAGGCATTCGCGCGAAAGTCAACCTCATCACCTACAATCCCTGGCCCGGCTCGCCGCATCGTCGCTCCACCGACGAGAAGACCGACCGGTTCGTCGATCTCTTGACGACGTCCGGGCTTACCGTGAGCTTGAGGCGGAGCCGGGGGGATGACGTTCTTGCCGCGTGCGGGCAGCTGGCGAATCGGTAGAGTGCTCAATGCCGTGGCGGGACCCGCAATCGATCGTGCCGCCACGGCTCGGGCTGCTTACGACGCGGCCATTATTCGCACTGCGTGCTCACATCTCATACCCTCGAAGGAGCCCCATGCGGACGATTGCGCCGGGCTCGCTCCGCTCGCGCAGGGTGGGTTGAGTTTCATCACCCTGCTAGGCCCGAGACTAATCCTCCGAGCCGCCCATCTTCCGCGACGCCTCCTCGACCTCGCGAGCTTTCCCCTCGCGCCACATCCGAAGTCGCTCGGCGAGCGCTTCGTCCTCGGTCGCGAGGATCTGGGCGGCGAGAAACGCGGCGTTACGTGCGCCCGGCTTGCCGATGGCCATCGTGGCTACGGGAAAGCCGGCTGGCATCTGAACCGTCGCCAAAAGCGCATCCAGTCCCGCGAGAGGCGTCGCCGCGAGTGGCACTCCGATCACCGGAAGATTGGTACGTGCTGCGAGCGCTCCCGCGAGATGAGCCGCCGCTCCGGCGCCCGCGATCAGCACCTTGATGCCTCGAGAGGCAGCTTCGAGGGCCAGTCGGGCAGCCCTGTCGGGTGTGCGGTGGGCCGAGTACACGCCCATTTCACAGGGAACCTCGAGCTCGCGCAGGACGGCATAGGCTTCCTTCATGACCTCCTCGTCCGACGCGCTTCCCATCACGATGATTACTTTCGCTGACACGATGAGCTTCAACCTCCCGATAAGCGAGCCAATGCACGTCGTCCGATATCGCTGCGGAAATGACGTCCTTCGAAACGTATTTTGTCGACACTCTCATAGGCGCGCTCGATAGCGGCTTTCAAGTTTCCCCCGAGGGCGGTGACCGCGAGCACTCTCCCGCCGGATGTCACGAGAGACCCCCCCTCCTTTTTCGTTCCGGCGTGGAACACGTAGGTATCCCTGCCGTTCTCGACGTTCTCGTTTTCGAGCCCCTCGATCGGAAAACCGGTTTGGTAGCTTCCGGGGTAGCCACCGGAAGCGAGCACGACGGTGACGGCGGGCTCACGGGTCCACTCGATACGATGCTGGCCAAGCCTGCCGTTCGCGACCTCCTGTAACAAGGGAACCAGGTCGGATTTCAACCGAGGGAGAATGGCCTGGGCTTCCGGATCGCCGAGCCGAACGTTGAACTCGAGCACCTTCGGTCCATCGGCCGTGACCATGAGGCCACAATAGAGGATGCCCTGGTATTTCCGACCGTCGGCCGCCAAGCCGGAGATGGTGGGGTGGACGATATCCCGAACGATTCCCTTCAGGGTCTCGGCGTGAAAGATCGTCGCCGGACAGATTGCCCCCATCCCACCCGTATTCGGTCCTTTGTCCTCGTCTCGAGCGCGTTTGAAGTCCTGCGCCGCCACCAAGGGAAGGACGTTGTGTCCGTCGGAGAGTGCGAAGAACGAGACCTCGTCTCCCTCGAGGAACTCCTCGATGACCAGCTTGGAGCCCGCGCTCCCCGGGTGACGCTCTCCGATTCGCTTGTCGAGAAATGCGCGCGCCTCTTCGGGGCTCTCGACGATGGTGACACCCTTTCCCGCCGCGAGCCCGTCCGCCTTGATGACCAAGGGGAATCCAAACTCGCCGTCGCCAATGACCGACTGCGCTTCCTCTCTGCTATTCACCGAGCGGTAGCGCGCCGTGGGGATGTCGTGGCGACGAAGAAAGTCTTTAGCGAAAGTCTTGCTCCCCTCGAGCTCAGCTGCGGCACGGTTGGGCCCGAAGACGGGAAGGCCGCGTCGCTCGAACTCGTCGACCGCCCCGAGAATCAGCGGCAGCTCCGGCCCCACGACCGTGAGCTCGATCGAGAGCTTCTCGGCGAAATCCGCGAGCTCGACGATATCGGACGGATCGATGTTCACGCAGTCGGCGAGCGAGGCAATTCCCGCATTGCCCGGCGCGCAGTAGACCTCCTTGACTTCGGAACTCTGTCGGATCTTCCACACGAGCGCGTGCTCGCGCCCACCGCCTCCGATTACGAGCACTCTCAACGGTCAATCCTTGTCGATGTAAAAGTCATTCTATCAATAGATTAACGTGATCGAGCCGCGCGATCCGTTCGGAACACTTGACAGAAGGAAAAGGTGTCTCTTATGCTGGGTATTTGGGCCGGAAGCTCGAAGAGAGGCCGCACCCACGCTTTCGCATCCAACTCGAAATCCAGGTGCCGGCGGCTCGTGTCCCCTTGGGCACGAGCGGTCCCGGCGACGAAGGGAGGTTGAGCGGATTTGGCCGAGATCAAGATCCAGGACAACGAGTCCATCGAGAGTGCCCTGCGGCGCTTCAAGCGCAAAGTGCAGCAGGAGGATATCATCAAGGAAATCAAGAAACACTCGTTCTACATGAAGCCTGGAGACAAGAAACGCGCCAAGCAGGCTCTCGCTCGGAAGCGACAGCGCAAGAAAATCCGCCGCGAGCAGACCGACTGACGCTTGAACTGATTTTCGAATCCCGCTGCGGTCATCGCGCCTCGCCCGCCTGGAGGGACGTGATGGCCGCAACGTTTACGATATCCTCGATGCTGCAACCTCGGGAGAGATCGTTCGCCGGGGCTGCCAGTCCCTGGAGGATGGGTCCGATGGCCGAGGCACCGGCCAATCGTTCGACCAGCTTGCAGGCGATGTTGCCGGAATCGAGGTCGGGAAAGATGAGCGTGTTTGCATGTCCGGCGACGGAGCTGGCGGGCGCCTTTCTTTGACCGACGGAGGGTACGATCGCGGCGTCGGCTTGAAGCTCGCCATCGGCCAGAAGGCTCGGCGCTCTCGATCTCAGCGTTTCGAACGCCTCGATGATTCTGCGGGTGCGAGGATGGTCGGCGCTCCCCTTGGTCGAGAAGGACAGAAGGGCCACCTTCGGCTCGACGCCGAGAAAGAGCCTCGTGTTGGACGCGGCGAGGATGGCAATCTCCGCGAGCTCGCTCGGGCTCGGCTCAGGCAAAACGGCGCAGTCCGCAAAAACGAATTGGCCACGTTCGTCGGGAAAGCTCATCAGGAAGAAGCTGGACACTCTACGGATCCCATCCTGCGTGCCGAACACCCAGATGGCCGGTCGCAGAACTTCCGCCGTGCTGGCCTTTGCGCCGGCGACATAGCCCGCTGCTTGACCCGCCTCGACCATCAGGGCACCGAAATACAGCGGATCGCGCGCTCGATGGCGGGCCTCGTCTTCGGAGATGCCTCTTCGCCGAACGATCTGATGCAGGCGGGCCCCGTATCGATCGGCGACGGGACCTGTCGTCGGGATCACCTCGAGGCCGTCGAGCTTTGCGGCCGCAATCCCGGCGTCCAAGGCCGCTCTTCGCACCGCGTCCGGCTCACCCAGAAGAACGGGCTCGGCGACGCCGCGGGCTTTCATCTCGACCGCCGCGGAAAGCGTCCTCGACTCGGTAGCCTCGGGGAGGACGATGCGTCGGAGCCGGCTCGAGGCGCGCTCCTGCAGGCTCCGAAGGAAGGAGTCAACCATTGGGTCGCGCCCGAGTGTAACATAATCTCACCAGGGGTCATGCGGATAACTGGCGTCGACTCAAATAGTTTGACAGGGTTTGCCGGATGTGGTAGTTCTGTCGGACTGCAAGAGTAGTCCCGCTAAGTCTAGGAGGAATTCTTAGCAATGAAAATCGAGGAAAGAGCAGTGGGAGGGGTCACCATCTTGGATCTCCAGGGGAAGATGCTCATCGGCGAGGGTGACGAACTGCTTCGCGAGAAGATCAATACGTTGGTGGAGAACGGGACCACGAAGATCGTTTTGAATCTGGGAGAAGTACCCTACGTTGATAGCGCTGGCCTCGGCGAAATCGTCCGCTGTTATACGACGGTCAGCCGCAAAGACGGTAAGCTGAAGCTCCTGAACCTGACGAAGCGTATTCACGATCTGCTATCCATCACCAAACTCTTGACGGTCTTCGAGACCTACGAAAGCGAGGAAGAGGTAGTCAAGAGCTTCGGTTGATCCGATCGCCGCGCGAGACGAGCGTTTTGAAACCCCAGTCAGGGGAGTTCCCGATGTCGGACGCGCTGGTGTGGTTCGTTCGCCAGCTCCAAAGTCTCGTCGTTGCCATACGGCCGCAACAGTGGACCAAGAATCTAGTCGTTCTCGCAGCACTGATTTTTGCGGAACGTTTGTACGATCCGCATTCGCTACTTCAGGCGGTGGCCGCCTTCGGCGTCTTCTGTGCCCTCGCCGGTGCCATCTACCTCCTGAACGATCTCGCGGACCTCGAAGGGGACCGGCTTCACCCGGTCAAGCGCATGCGTCCCATCGCATCGGGTGCGTTGTCGCCCCGGGTCGCCCTTGCGGCAGCGGTCGCGCTCGGGGCCCTGGGTCTTGTCGGCGGCCTCGCCATCGGGGCCCCATTCGCCGCCGTCGCGCTCACCTATCTCGTGGCAATGACCGCCTATTCCTTTCACCTGAAGAACGTCGTCATACTCGACGTGCTCGTCGTGGCGTTCGGATTCGTGCTGAGGGCGATCGCCGGCGCGGTAGCGATCGGCGTCGTCTTCAGCAATTGGCTCTTGATATGTACCCTACTGCTCGCCCTGTTTCTCGCGCTCGCCAAGAGGAGGCAAGAGCTCACATTTCTGGCAAGAGAAGCGGCGGAGCATCGGAGGATCCTGGGAGAGTACAGCCCAAATCTTTTGGATCAAATGATAGCCGTGGTTACGGCCTCGACCCTCATCTCCTATGCGCTCTACACACTGGCGCCGGAGACCGTGGACCGGTTCGGTACGGACCGCATGATCTGGACCCTTCCTTTTGTTTTGTATGGGATTTTTCGCTATCTCTACCTCGTGCATCAGAAGGAAGAGGGGGGGAACCCGACGCGGGTCCTCCTCGATGACAGGCCGATACTCGTGACAGTAGCGCTCTGGGCCGCCACAGTGATCACGCTGATCTACCACGGCAGTCGTTCGAGCTTGACTCTCCCCTAACGACAACTGCCCAGTTTGTGACGCGCGGTGCCGCGAAGCGGCAGACGCGATGAGGAGGTTCATGTCTACCTTCAGCTCCAAAGGCTCGGACATCGATGTCGAAGCCATCATGACCAACATCCGCCGGCAGATCGAACAGAAGCGGAAGGGCTTGTACACCGAAGAGGAAGTGCGCGAGATCGCAGAAATGCAACTCGACGCCGTTCTCGATAGTCAAGAGTTCAACAGCGATTTCGTCGCCGCTTTCCGGGCGAGAGACGAGCGATGGAACTACAGCTTCGACCCCGAGACCATCTACGCGTCGTCGCGCGGGGGTGGCGGGGGCCTGATCAGGCTCTGCCGCAAGATCCTGAACCCGGTTCTGAAGCTGTTCTTCAACCCCAACCCCATGATTGCCGCGCTGTCACGGCAGTCCGACCTGAACCGCTACTATGTTTTGCTTCTGCACAACATGGCTCAGGAAATGACCCGGATGAATCTGGAGCTTTCCAACATCAAGGCGCGTCTCAGAACCCTCGGCATTCGTGTCGACTTCCAAACCAAGCGCGAGAAGGCTTTCGAGAGAGTCGTCGGCCCCTCGCGCCCCGAGCGCGAGCAGGAGGAGCCTCCGCGGCCACGCGTCGGACGAGAACCCGGTCAGGATCGCGATTCGCGAGAGAGACGACGGGGTCGGGGGGGGCGCCGGTCCTTTCGCCGGCGACGCGGCGCGGGTGGCGGCGGCGCCCGGCCGAACGATAATCGAGGCGGCGGCAGCGGCAGTGGTTCCTCGGGTCCCCGAGACGGAAGCGGGAGTTGACCCCATCTCCCGCGAATGAAATCGGGCTCAAGCTCGCCTTCGTCGTGCAACGCTACGGCGAAGACGTCAACGGGGGTGCGGAGTACCATTGCCGTCTGGTCGCCGAGCGGCTCGCATCGACGCATCGGGTGGAAGTATTGACAACCTGCGCTCGCGACTACATCACCTGGGCGAACGAAAGAAAGTCGGGGCTCGATTCGGTTCACGGCGTCCCGGTGAGGCGGTTCAAGGTCAAGCGGCCGCGCGACCCCGATCGGTTCGGGCGCCTGTCACAGAAAGTCTTCTTGGGGCGCCACAGCGAAGCCGACGAGCTCTCGTGGCTCGAAGAGCAAGGGCCGCTTTCACCGGCGCTGGTGCGTTACTTGAGACGGAACATGGGGGGGTACGACTATTTCGTCTTCTTCAGCTATCGCTACTATCACAGCTACTTCGGTATTCACGCGGTAGCTCCCAAGGCGATTCTGGTGCCGACAGCGGAGAAGGACGATGTGGTAGGCCTCTCCATCTTCAAGAAGCTATTCCACCTTCCTCGAGCGATCGTCTACAACTCGATCGAGGAACGGCAGATGATCTGGTCGGCGAGCGGAAACCAGCGGGTTTTCGGCGAGGTCGTCGGCGTCGGATCCAGGGTCCCGGAGCGGACCGACGAGGAGGCCTTTCGGCGCCGTCACGACATCGGCGGGCGCTACGCCGTTTACGTCGGCCGCGTCGACCCGAACAAGGGGTGTCGCACCCTCGTCCACTACTTCCGCCGCTACCGCGAGGAGACCGGATCGAGCCTCATATTGCTTCTCGTGGGCGGTCGGCAAATGGAAATACCCGAGGCTCCGGGAATACGCTATCTCGGGTTTCTGCCGGATCCCGAGAAATGGAGCGCGCTTTCGGGTGCCGACCTTCTCATCATGCCGTCGGCTCTCGAGAGCCTTTCGATGGCTACCCTGGAGGCATGGGCCCTGGGTAAACCCGTTCTCGCCAACGGGGAGTGCGACGTGCTCGTTGGACAGTGCCGACGCGCCAACGGGGGCCTCTACTACGGCGACTACTACGAGTTTCGCGAGGCACTGTCGCTCTTGGAGCGACGGGCGGATCTGCGGGCACAGCTCGGCGACAATGGTCGGCGCTACTACCAGCAACACTATCGCTGGGACGTGATCGAGGGAAAATACAATCGAATCCTTGACGTCCTTCGGAAAACCGACGAGAAGCGCGGCCCCGTTCCCCGGGCATCTGGCCTTCTGGACCGGTTGTTCGGGTCGAGCGTATGAGGGTCGATCAGATGCTCGCGGCGCTGTCCTATGGCGACGCCATCGGCAACGAGGCCCTGCGCATCCAAGCCATCCTTCGTGAAGAAGGCTACGAGTCCGAGATCTTCGCCGAGTCCGTTCATCCCGACATGGCAGGCCGGGCGCGGAAGCTTTGGGACTATTCGCAGGTCTCGTCGGCGGATGATCTGGTCATACTTCATTTTTCCATAGGGGCGGGCGTGAGCACGTTCGCTTACCATCTCCCCAACCCGATTCTCCTCGTCTATCACAACATCACGCCGGCCCGTTGGTTTGCACCGTACCACCGGCACCTGGCCGGTCTGTGCTACCACGGTCGGCGCGAGCTCCAGGCGTTCGTGCCTCGAGTCCGCCTTGCGGTCGGCGATTCCGAGTTCAACCGTGCCGAGCTCGACGCGGTTGGTTTCCACCCGACGGGGGTCCTTCCCCTGCTGCTCGACGACTCGCGGCTCGACATCGACCCGAATGAGGCCGTGCTGGGGATGTTCGACGACGACAAGAAGAACTTTCTCTTCGTGGGTCGCGTCATACCCAACAAATGCTTCCACGACCTCATCAAGGTGTTCGCCTTCTACCAGAAGTTCATCGAGCGGAACTGCCGATTGCTGCTCGTGGGCGAATGGGTGGGTTTCGAGAAGTATCACGAGGCCCTGGTGAGGCTGGTAGACGATTTTCAGCTGAAGGACGTCGTCTTCACCGGCCACGTCGAGGACGACGACCTGGTCGCCTACTATGAGGTCGCGGATCTGTTCCTCTGTCTGAGCGAGCACGAAGGATATTGCGTTCCCCTCATCGAGGCCTTCCGCTTCGGCGTCCCGGTGATGGCGATGGACGCTGGCGCCGTGCCCGAGACCCTCGATGGCGCCGGGATTCTGATCCGCGAAAAACGCATCGACGAAATCGCTCTCATGGCACATGCCATCGTGACCAACGATTCGCTCTCCTCGAGAATCGTCACCGGTCAGGACCGTGCTCTCGACCGACTCGAGGCGAGGGACGACCGCGTCCTGCTCGGTGAGCTCGTCAAAAAAGCCCTCGCCTCGGAGGTGGTGGGGAGTCAAGAGTCATGAAGGTCGATCAATGGCTTCCCGCGGCACACCGTGGCGACGCCATCGGTGACGAGGCCCTGCGCATCCGCGATGCGCTGGTCCGGTCGGGCTCGGATGCCGAGATATTCGCGCTCGAGATCGACGAGGACATGGAAGGCGAGGTGATGGCTTGGCGCGACCGAAGGCGCTCGGACATCGTGATACTTCATTTCGCCTTGCCTTCGCCGCTCACGAGCGCGTTCGAGCGGGAGTCCGCGGCGCGTGTACTCATCTACCACAACATCACCCCGGCGAGCTTCTTCCGGGGTCTCGACGATGAGCTCGCCCGGATTGCCTACCGAGGCCGGGAGGAGCTTCGCCGCCTTTCTGGAGCCTGCGATCTGGCTCTAGGAGATTCCGAGTTCAACCGCCTCGAGCTCGAGGAAATGGGCTTCCCGAGGACGGCCGTGCTCCCCATCCTGCTGGACTTCACCCCTTACCTCGATACCGAGCCCGATCCGGTGTTGGGCGAGATGCTCGACGACGGCAGGGCCAACTTCCTCTTCGTGGGCCGGATCTACCCCAACAAACGGTTCGAGGATCTGGCGAAGCTCGCGTTCTTCTACAAGAAGTACGTCTCGGAAAACTTCCGCTTCCTTCTCGTGGGAAAGGCCGGTAGGATGGAGCGCTATCAACAGGCGGTGCAGGCGCTCGCGGACGAGTGGGGCCTGCGGCCGAGCGAATTCCTTTTCGCCGGCCATCTGTCGTTCGACGAGCTCGTTGCCTGCTACCGTTTCTCGGACCTGTTCATCACCATGAGCGAGCACGAAGGCTTCGCCGTGCCTCTCGTCGAGTCGATGTTGTTGGAGTTGCCGGTGATGGCCTACGCGGCGGGCGCGGTCCCGTACACGCTCGGCGGCGCGGGAATCGAGTTTTACGAGAAAAATTACGAGGAGCTGGCGGAGATGGCTCACCTGATGGTCAGCGACGAAGATTTGTCCCGGCGGGTGGCGGCGGGAGGGACCCGTCGGGTCGCCAGTTTTCACCCCCATCGAGTCGAGAAAGCGCTCCTCGATTATGTCGAGGAGGTGTCCCGGTGAAGCTGGCCTTCATCGTTCAGCGGTACGGTCGCGAGATTCTGGGTGGCTCGGAGACTCTCGCACGCCAGCTTGCCGAGCGCCTCGCGCGCCGTCACGAGGTCACGGTCTTGACGACCACCGCCAGGGACTACATCACCTGGAGGAACGAGTACGAGCCCGGTGAACAGAAGCTCCGCGGCGTGCGCATCCTGCGATTCCCGGTCTCGAGCGAGCGTAACCTCGAAGAGTTCAACAAGTATTCCGAGGAGATCTACCACGGGAAGCCCACACGGGAGCAGGAGCTCGAGTGGCTCGACCGACAGGGACCCGTCGTGCCCGAGCTCGTCGAGCACCTCAAGAAAGAGCAGAACCGTTATGACCTGTTGGTCTTCTTTACTTATCTGTACTACCCGACCTACTACGGGCTCCAGGTCGCACCGGAAAAGAGCATCCTCGTACCGACCGCACATGACGAGCCGCCTCTGCGGCTCGGGATCTTTCGCGAGATGTTCCAGCTCCCCAGCTCGTTCTTGTTCAATACCGAATCGGAAGAAGTGCTGATGCTCGAACGCTTCCCGATTCACAAGAAGATGCGCGAAACGATTGGAATGGGGATGGAGCTTCTCGATCAGCCGGACACCTCCGCATTTCGTAAGAAGCACGGCATTCCCGGACGATACCTGCTCTACGCGGGGCGAATCGATCCCGGCAAAGGCCTCGAGGAGCTGTTCCGCTACTTTACGTTCTACAAGGAAGAGAACCCGGCGTCGGGCAACCTTCAGCTCATCCTCATCGGAAAACTGGGGATGAAGCTCCCCGACGATTCAGCGATTCGCTACATCGGCTTCGTCGACGAGGGGGACAAGCTCTCGGCGATGGCCGGCTCCGAAGCGGTGGTGCAGCCGTCGCGGTTGGAAAGCCTTTCCATCGTAACGCTCGAAGCCTTCTCGGTCGGCACGCCGGTCGTGGTGAACGGTGCCTCCCGCGTTCTCCTGGATCATTGCCGCAAAGCGAACGCTGGCTTCTACTACAACGACTTCGAGGAGTTCGAGGCGATTCTCAACCTGCTCGCGAGCGATCGGGCGCTCGCGAGAGCCATGGGCCGAAACGGCCAGCGTTACGTGAAGGAAAACTACGGCTGGCACAAGTTGCTGCCGAGATATGAGCTCGCCTTGCGCGCCTCGGCGAGGCCGGCCAAGGAGCCTCGAACGGCGCGCCGAGAGGCGCCCCAACCCTCGCGAGAGCCGGCCGAACGCCCAGAGAGACGAGTGACCGAAGCCGTCGTACCCGATGAGGAGGCTCTTCTCGAGCCAACCGGCGGTCCGCCTGCCGAAAAGGAAGACGAGGTCCAGGATAGGGCCCAAGAGGCCCAGGAGATCCAAGAATCGGCCGAGGTGACGGAAGAGGAGATCCAGGACTCTCTCGAGGAGGAAGGGGAGTCCCATCACTCTGCCGAGGAGGAGGAAGAGGAGGTCCGGGACCCGGCCGAGGAGAAAGAGGAGGTCCAGGACTCTGCCGAGGAGGACGAAGAGGTCCCTCACCCTGCCGAGGAGGAAGAGGAGTCCCCGCTTCCGAGCTTCTACCGAGCTTCCATCCCGCCGCGCGCTCCGGAATCGCGACCGGTACCCCCGGACGCTTCACCACCGGATCCGCGCGTCGACCCGAAAGAGCCCGACCGAGGGGAGCGCCCGGAGAGAGCGGCCAAAGAGCCCCCCGAAGAAACGGAGCCAGGCGAGCTGCCAGAATTCTATAAACCTCGCTCCCCGCGCGGGGCCGAGGAAGAAAAAGGCTCCAACGGTTGAGAGCTGGTTGCTCACCAGGGTCCGCCGCTCGACGCGTCGAAGCCTTCCCCGCTCGAGCTCGAAGCTGAGCGCCACCCGCCAGTTTCTTGACGGACGTCTTTTCGTCTCTCAGAATCGAAGGAGTGCTCGATCTGGACGATTTACTGGACGGTATCGAGCTCGGTCCCAAAGGCGGGCCGAGGCTCCAGGCCTTTCTCCGGGTTCTGTTCGGCGCCCTGGGAACGTTTCTCGCGGTGGCGGGCGCTTACCACATGCTCTCCTACGACGCCGGCCTTCCGTTTCGCCTCGCCGCGATCGCTTTGTTCGTTTTAATTGGATGCTTCAGCGCGTTCAACGTCGCTCTCTACCGTGCGTGGCGTTGGCCGGGACGCATGATCGTGGTGGCTTTCGTGGGCGTGTTCGTCGTTCGGATCGTTTTCGGGGCTTAGCGCTCCTTGGTCGGGCGGGCATCGAGCGCGAAGCCTCGTTAGTACTACCGCTCGAGCTTTCGGACCGCCCGTCGCATGCCTCGCAACGACCGTTCGTAATAGCCCCGGGTGGTCTCGAATCCCGACGGACGATTTCGCGCCAGCCACAGCTCGCGATGTCTTTCGCGCGCCTTCGCCTGCTCCCGTGCGACTCGTTCCACCCGCCGCGCGAGCCCCTTCCGGCGGCTCGGGGTCCAGGACGAAGCCTCGTTCTCGAAATCCAGATACTCGAGACCGAGGAGTCCTTTTTCCGCCGCCGACCTCGAAACCGCGACGGCGAATCGAAGCTCCGCCGCAATCAAGGGTCGTGTCTTCAATTTTCCGTCGCTCTGGACGAGGGCCCGTTCCACGCTCTCTAGCCGCCTCAGGGTCTCGACGAGGATGCTCCGACGGGACTTGCGGGTGTAGGTCGCGTCGGTCCAGTCGTCGAAGTAGAGGCTCTTGAGCGGCGAGTGATTGAAGTGGTCGAAGCCGGTCTGGTGCAGTGCACCCAACCGGCGGTAGAGTCGACCCGCCGCTCCCGAGCGATCGGAGAACGCGCTCCAGGCAAAGGCTCGGTCGAACTCCCTGTCTCCGAGGTCACTCCTGCCCCAGGCGCATTGAGCGCCCCAGGCGAAACCGTGGGCAGAGTTTCCGAGGAGGTTGGGGTGGCCCCCATCTCCCCAATCCGTTATCAGAAGCCCGACTCCACGGTGTCGTTTTGCCGCCTCGGCATAGCCGCGGATGTTCGAAACGGCATTCTCGAGGCGGGGGAACAACGTGTTCCAGCTCGACGTTCCCGCGGCGACGAGGAAAGGGATCTTCCTGTCCGCGAACACTCGAACCCGATCGAAGTCATGGTCGGCCTCGTACCACCAGTCCAGAAGAAGAAGACCGTCAGGAAGCTGTTCGAGCACGTCGGGATGCTCGTGGACCACGTCGGCCCAAATCAGCGTCCTCTTTCCGTGCTCCTCCGCCAGAGCTTTCACTCGTCGTACGTGGGACGCAAATACGGCGGCTCGACCCTCTCGTTCGGCCCAATCCTTGGACAGCCCTCTTCCGAGGTCGACGGGCTCGTCGCAGTTCGCATTGAACCACGACGAACCGAAGTTCGGAAGGTACTCGGCATAGAGATCCGAGAGCAGCTCGTAGCTCTGCTCCCGAGCAGGCGAGAGAGACCAACGCTTCTCGCTTTCGGCGAGGTGGCGAAAACCGCGAAGATTCAAGATCTGGTGCATGTGACCGAGCGATTGCAGCGTTGGGACCAGCTCCACGTGACGTTCGGCGGCGTAGGCGTCGAGCTCTCGGATCTCCCAGGCCTCCATGGGCGATGAGTTCCGTCCGATCTCCGGGTGGCGTCGAAAGCGGAACACGTGCTCGGTATAGAGCATCAGCAGGTTGAGCTTCAGCCGGACCATTTGTTCGACGATGCCCTTCAATGTCCCGAGCGTCGGCACTTTGCCGCGCGAGATGTCGATGAGCAGGCCGCGCTTGTCGAGGTCGGGGGCATCGTCGATCGTGCAACAAGGAACTTCGCGGCCGCGACCGAGGAGTTGGCTCAAGGTCTCGATTCCGTAGCGAAGACCCGACGCGCCCGCCCCCGAGACGCGCATCGAGTCTCGTGACACGTCGAGTCGGTATCCATCGCCTTCTTCCCCGGTCCTTTCGAGCTCGATACGCTGGCCGAGATCGCCGATCCGCGCGTGAGTCTCGACCGGAAGCGTAAGACCGGTACGCGCTTCGATTCGACGGCGCAGCGCCCAGGCGGATCGAAAATCGCCCGTGGTGGAGGACGGACCGAGGACGATGGGGAGATCGTGCCGAAGTCGAAACGATCCTTCGCGCTCGTGGAATCGCTGCGGCGTCGGGAGCAAAGCCGGGAGCTTCTGCATGAGGGGATTCTATGACCGTTTCGTGTTGCTCGTTTGCACGATGGTCCGCTATGCTCGTCCTCCCCGTGGAAACCGAGAAATCTCCGCTCTGGTCCGCCGCTGTCGAGGCTGCCGAAATGGTCGAGTCCCGCTGGGTCGTCGGGCTGGGAACGGGTCGGGCCGCGTCGATGTTCGTTCGCGGACTCGGCCGTCGAGTCCAGGGCGGGCTATCGGTTCGCGCGGTGGCGACTTCCCGGGCGACGGAAGCCCTGGCTCGTGAGCTCGAGATTCCCTTGGTCCCCCTCGACCAGGTCGATTCGATCGATATCGATGTCGACGGTGCCGACGAAGTGGCCCCCGATCTCGATCTGATCAAGGGCCATGGCGGCGCTCTGGTCCGAGAACGCGTGGTCGCGTCGATATCCCGGCGATTCGTGATTCTCGTCGGGGAGGAGAAACTCGTGCCTCGGCTCGGGGCGCGAGGCGCGGTGCCGGTCGAAGTCGTGCCTTTCGCCGTTTCCACGGTCTCTCGAGGCCTCGCGAGACTCGGCGCTTCGGTATCCGTTCGCTCGAACGGCGACGGCACGCCTTTCGCGTCCGACAATGGTAATGCCATACTCGACGCGAGTTTCGACGGAATAGACGATCCGGGCGAGCTGTCGAGCCAGATCGATTCTCTGGCCGGAGTCGTGGACAACGGATTGTTCCTCGGGATGGCCGACCTCGTGCTGGTTCAATCGGCGCATGGTTATCGCCGGCTCGAGCGCCGCTGAGCACGAGCAGGGTGATGAAAAACAGCGGAGCACCCACGGTCGAGCTTCGCGGCGTGACGAAGCGCTTCGCCGGAAGCACGCGCCCCGCGCTCGACGGAGTCTCCTTCGCCGTCGCCGAAGGCGAGACCCTCGTGCTGCTGGGGTCGAGCGGCTCGGGAAAGACCACTTCGCTGAAGATGGTCAATCGCTTGGTCGAGCCCGACGAGGGCCAGGTCTTCGTCGAGGGGCGCGAGGTCCGCAGCTGGGATCCCATCGTTTTGCGCCGCCGCGCCGGCTACGTCATCCAGGAAGTGGGACTGATTCCTCACTTCACCGTTCGAGAAAACGTCGAGCTCGTGCCTCGCCTCGAGGGCTGGAACCGAGAACGAAGAAGCGAACGGGCCCGCTACCTCCTCGGGCTGGTGAGCCTCGACCCGGACGAGTTCTCGATGAAGAAGCCCTCGGAGCTCTCGGGAGGTCAGCGGCAGCGGGTCGGGGTAGCGCGGGCTCTGGCTTTGGACCCGCCGCTCCTGCTGATGGACGAGCCCTTCGGAGCTCTGGATCCGATCACCAGGAGAAAGCTCCAGGACGAATTCCTGGAAATGACGCAGTCGTTGCACAAGACCATCGTTTTCGTGACCCACGATGTTCCTGAAGCCTTCAAGCTCGGCGACCGTATCGGTATCATGGACGAGGGAAGATTGATACAGCTCGCGCCTCCGGAACGGATCCGAAGCGAGCCGGCTAGCGACCTCGTTCGCGAGCTGGTGCGGACCGACGGTTATCGGAGGACCTGACGTGGAGCTATTTCGTTTCTTCGTCGAGCGGCGGACCGATATCGCGTTCATGACGTTCGAGCATCTTGGACTGGTGCTGACCTCGACTTTGATCGCGGTCGCCATCGGGTTCCCCCTCGGTGTCGTGCTGACTCGACGCGAGGACCTGGCTTCGCCGATTCTCGGTTTCGCGAACGTCATGCAGACCGTTCCGAGCCTCGCCCTGTTCGGCTTCCTTATTCCCATCCCGTTCGTGGGCGGTATCGGAAGCAAGACGGCCGTCATCGCCCTCGTGCTGTACGCCCTGCTTCCTATTTTGCGGAACACATATACCGGCATCCAGGGCGTGGACCCCGCGGTGCGGGAGGCGGGCCGCGGAATGGGCATGACCGATCTGCAGAGGCTTCGACTCATCGAGATCCCTCTCGCTTTTCCCACGATCGTCGCCGGGATACGAATCGCTACCGTCATCTCGGTGGGCCTCGCCACCATCGCCGCGGCGATCGGAGCGGGAGGGCTCGGGAACATCATCTTTCGGGGACTCGCCATGGTGGACAACCGTCTCATTCTTGCCGGAGCCATTCCCGCGGCGGCGCTCGCACTCGTCGCCGACGCCCTGCTGGGAAGGCTTCAGCGACGCATGGCGGCGCGCCTGTGAAGCGGGTGGTGCTCCTGGCAGCGGTCGCTCTCTGGGGCTGCGCGCCCGGGAGCCGCGTGGTCGTTGGCTCCAAGAACTTTACCGAGCAGATCCTCCTCGGGGAGCTCATCGCGCAGCTCCTGGAACAGCGCGGCGTTCTCGTGGATCGTCGCCTCAACCTCGGCGGGACTTTCATTTGCCATCGGGCGCTGGTGTCGGGAGACCTCGACGTCTACGTCGAATATACCGGTACGGCATTGAACGCGATTCTGAAGGAGCCGGTGCTCCATGATGCCGACGTCGTCTATCAAATGGTTCGCGACGCCTATCGAGAGCGGTTCGGTCTGGAATGGAGCAAGCCGTTGGGCTTCGCCAATACTTTCGCGATGTCCATGCGCAAAGAGCAAGCGAGGGCCCTCGGCGTCCGAGCTCTCTCCCATCTCGGGGAGCACGCCGGTTCGCTTCGCCCCGGCGCGGGCCACGAGTTTCTCGAGCGCACCGATGGCTTTCGGGGTCTGGTGGAAGCCTACGATCTCGAGTTTGGCGCTCCGCCTCGGGGGATCGAGCTCGGTCTCGTCTACCAGGCTCTCGTGGAAGGAGAAGTGGACATCGTCTCCGGCAACTCGACTGACGGACTGATCGAGAAGTACGATCTGGTCGTTCTGGAAGACGACCTTCGATACTTCCCCCCTTACGACGCGGCGGCCGTCTATCGGCCGGAGGCGGTCGCGGCTCATGGGGCCCTCGGAGAGGTCCTGGCGTTACTCGAAGGCTCCATTGACGAGCAGGCGATGAGGCGGCTCAACCGTCTGGTGGACGACGACCGACGCCGCGCGCCCGAGGTCGTCGAGGAATTCGTCCGCGACCGAGGTTGGGCCAGCCAATAGCAACGAAATCTTGTTAGCCTCCTCACAGACTTGCTTGATCCCCCGGTTACAGGGGATCCTAGTTTGGTAAACTCCAGAAGGGGTATGGCTCGCTACCGCATGGGAACCCTCGCCGCGGGTCTCCTGGCCGCCGTCTTCGCGATCGCCCAGGAGCCTTGGGGCTATGTGTGGGTTTTTCGCACGGCGAAGCTCTACTCCCTCGGCGCCGACGAGATCCGTATCGGAAGGCTGACGGAGAACGATGTCGTCTTGACCTCTCCCATGGTCTCACGGCGTCACGCGGCAATCCGGCACAAAGATGGCGGATCCGAGCTCATTGACATCGGCAGCTCCAACGGCAGCCGCCTCAACGGCAGAGAGCTGCGTCCTCGTTTTCCTCTGTCCCTCGCCCCCGGGGCGAGAATCCAACTTGCCGACGAGCTGCTTCTTTATCACGAATCGCTCCCCGAGCTCTGGGGGGACGAGCTCGAGCATAGACTTCTCTCGAGCTTCGCGAAGCTTAATATTCACCTGCCCGAGGACACGACGAGGAGATCCTTTGGCCGCGAGGAGATCGTCCCCTCGGTCTCCGAAGTGCGTATCGACTCGGCGAACGGGAAGGCCGAGCTCACCCACTCCATCGCGCTGGACGAAACGACCGGCTTTCCCCAAGACAGCGCCGCTTTCATCGGCAGCGTTGCGGTAGAACGGGGCGTGCTCGAGCTGAGCCTGTGGACCATCGCCAGCGGGAGCGCGATGACATCGAGACGCTCGTCCATCAGCAACCTCAAACATACGACCCTGCGGATCTCGGTCGAAGGCGGGGTGTCGGATGGCACCGAGGACGGCGGACGGAAGGGACCCTGGTTTCCCTACGAGATCATCGGTACGCTTTTCGACGTGTTTCCTGACGATCCCGAATACAGCCTTCGGTTCGCCAGCAGCCTCGCGAGCCAGGAGCGGCCGGTCGCCCTCCGTGACGCGGCAGCCACCCTGGCCTTCCGCCACCGGATCGATCCGGGTGACTGGAACCTCTTGCTCCTCGCCGCCGAGGCGAAAGCATCTTTCGTCGAACGCGAGGTCGCCGAGCGGAGCGCCCTTCTCACCGACGTCGAGAAGAACAAACTGGAAAAAGCAGTGGAGGAAAGCCGCCGCTGGCTCGACCGTGCTCGAGAACTTGGCGCCGAAGACGATTCCGCCGAAGGAGCGGCTGCCGCCATGGCCCGCGCCGAAGAACGCTTGGCGAGGATCCGAGATCGATGAGACCGAGCCTGGTGGCGGCCAGCTTCCTCGGCGCCAGCAGCCTGTTCGCTCAGCCACCAGACCCCCGACCGAAATTCCGCGTGGACGTCGATACCGTGAGTCTCTCGGTAACCCTCCTCGACGAAAAAGGGGGACTGGTGAACGGGCTGCCAGCGGACAACTTCAAGGTGTACGAGGATGGCGTCGAGCAGACGATTCGGTATTTTTCTCAGGCCGAGCTTCCCTTGAAGATGGTCATCCTTCTCGATACGTCGAGCAGCATGCGTCAGAAGATCGACATGGCGCGGCAGGCCGCGATTCGTTTCGTCCACTCACTGAAGCCCGAAGACGAGGTCCAAGTCGTGGAGTTCAACGACCGGGTCCTGACGCTGGCCGAGTTCACTTCGGATTTCGACCAGGTCCAGCAAGCGATCGAAGCCACCGATGTCGGCGGGGCAACCTCGCTCTACAACGCGATCTACATCTCCCTGAAAGACCTCGAGCGCCAGACGAAGGACGAGCTCGACCGGAGATCGATCGTGGTACTCTCGGACGGAAACGATACGAAATCTCTTCTCGGCTTCGAGGACGTCAAGCAGCAGGCTCGCCGGAGCAACGTCATCATCTACGCGATCTCGCTTCGCGCCACCGAGAGCGATCTGGAGAAGGACAAATACCGGAACGCCAAATACGAGCTGGACATGCTGGCACGTGAAAGCGGGGGGATGTCCTACGCGCCCGACAAGTTGGACGATCTTTCCGGTGTATACGAGGAGATCGCGACCGAGCTCGCAAGCCAGTACGCCATTGGCTACGTTTCGACCAACGACACCCATGACGGCAAGTGGCGGCGTTTGCAAGTGCTGTCGTCGGAGTCCGGCACCGAAGTTCGCATGCGAAGCGGCTACTACGCCCGGCGGGCGCCCCGCCGGAAGCGGCCCTAGCTGCGCTAACGCCGTCCAAAGACCGGAAGGTTTTCCCGAAAGCCAAAGGTCTATATGATTGGCCGGTTGCCAGGGCCGTCACAACCCCTGGAGATCGCGGGCAGGAGGCGGACGATGAGACGTGACAGCTTACCCGAGAGGCTTCACCTGTTCCTGGTGAAACCGTCGAAGTACGACGATGCCGGCTATGTCGTCCGGCATTGGCGAGGCGTTCTGCCGAGTAACACGCTCGCGTGCCTTCACGGTCTGACCGACGATCTGAATCGTCGCCGGGTCCTCGGTGATGTCACGATCGAGGTCGAGCTCGTCGATGAGGCCGTGGCCAGACTCCCGGTTCGGCGGGTGATTCGTGCCCAAAAGCGTCCGGATACCCGGGTCGTGGTCGCCCTGGTGGGTGTCCAGACGAACCAATATTGCCGCGCGGCGGATATCGCCCGGATGTTTCGTCGCCAAGGCGTCACCGTGCTCATCGGCGGCTTTCACGTGAGCGGAATGCTCTCCCTGTTTCAGGAAACGACACCCGAGATCCAGGAGCTGCTGGACGTGGGGGTGACGGTCGTCGCCGGAGAGGTCGAGGAGCATTGGACGGAGATTCTTCGCGCGGCCCATCAGGGGACGCTCCAACCCATCTACCGGTTCTTGGACCAGCTTCCCGACTTGTCCAGTGCTCCGCTGCCCATCATCGACCGCCACTATCTTCGACGGTTCGTATCCAGCAACTTCGGCACCGTGGATACGAGTCGGGGCTGCCCGTTCAACTGCTCTTTTTGCACCATCATCAACGTTCAGGGGCGAAAGAGCCGACACCGGTCCCCGGACTGCATCGTCCAGACATTGCGCGTGAACTACCAGAAACGAGGAGTGGATTTCTATTTCTTCACCGACGACGACTTCGCGAGGAACCCGGCCTGGGAGGCAATCCTCGACGCCCTCATCGACCTCAGGGAGAAGGAAGGTATACCCGTCGAGTTCATGATCCAGGTCGACGTCGCCTCCTACAAGATTCCCGGCTTCGTCGAGAAAGCCGCTCGGGCGGGTTGCAGCAACGTCTTCATTGGCATGGAAAGCATCAACCCCGAAAGCATCAAGGATGCCGGGAAAGCCCAGAACAAGGTGGAGGACTATCGAAACCTGATCGACGCCTGGCACCGCGTTCGGGTCAGCACCCACGTGGGATACATCATCGGCTTTCCTCACGACTGCGAGGAGAGCGTCGACCGAGACATTGGGAAGCTCATGGCCGAAGTAAGACCCCATCGGGCATCTTTCTTCATGTTGACCCCTCTTCCCGGCTCGCGAGATCACAAGAGGATGGTCGAGGCGGGCGAGCCGATGGATTCGGACTACAACACCTTCGACTCCTTCCACGAGAGCATGCCTCACCCGTTGCTCAAGAATGGGGCCTGGACGGACACATACATTCGTGCCTGGCGGACTTTCTACAGCTTCGACAACATGAAGTCCGTCCTCGAGCGCGTCCATCCCGATCGATACTGGGACGTCCTCCGTAACTTCTACTGGTACAAGAATTCCGCGTTGAACGAGGGAGCTCATCCCATGATCACCGGGTTCTTCCCGTTCAAGGACCGGAAGAGCCGCAGGCCGGGATTTCCTCGAGAGGGAAGGATCGCCCACGCCCGACGACGGATCCCCGAGATCTATCGTTACGTTCGGGGTGCGGTTCGCCTGACCCTGGAGTTCGAGGAGCTGTGGCTCCAGACGCGGAAACGAAGCGAGACCGAGAGAAGGGTGGTCGAGGAGCTCTCGCGAATGAGAAAAGGCTTGTCGAGAAGTCTCCGGATCTCCGAGCTGCGAACGGCCTATCTTCGGGCTCGGGCCGCCGTTCCCGGTGTGGAGGTCCCGTCCCGGCTTCGTTTGGCGAAAGCCAAGGTTTCCGTATTACAGGTGGGGCGTCTTCGGGAGACCCGCAGCGACCTCACACGCTTCTGGGAGCGGCTGAGTCTTCGGCTTCGCCAGGGTCGGGTCGACGCGCTGCTTCGAATCGACCGCATCGGACTGAACGTTCTTCGAGAGATCCGTCTGACCACGGGATTCTTCGTCGCTCTCGCGGCGGGAAATCGGCTTCCCACGGAATAAAGCCGGCCAGCAACCCCGGATGGATCAGGGCGTCCGGCCATCCACGACGAGTGTCTGTCCCGCGGGAACGCCCGATCGGGTAACGGACGAGCCGTCGGGGAAGGTGACCGCGACATCGACCAGCGCTTCCGCACCCGTGCCAAAGTGAAGGACGGGAGCGTCCTGAGCGCAGTAGCCTGTTCCCGACCGAGCCTCTCGCATTCCCAGAAGCTCCGCGGAGCCTGCCGGATGAAGCTTCACTCTCGCGCCGAAGGCTCCCGCGTTGCCCTGGGGGCCGATGAGGGAAACCTTGATCCAAGAGCCCACCGGGGACCGATTCAGAAAAAGACTGTTAGGCCCTTGCTTGCTGGCGATCAGGATATCGAGGGCGCCGTCGTTGTCCAAGTCAGCGAGGACCGCGGCGCGGGCATCGTCTCCGATACCCTGAAGCCCCACGTCGTCGACGCGTCCGAAGGCGCCGCTCCCGTCGTTGAGGTACACTCCCGTTTCCCCGGCGAAATACAGGTCGAGATCTCCGTCGTTGTCGAGGTCTCCGAACGCCCCGGTGTAGTGGATCCCGTCGAAGACCTGCACCAGATGGAACCGACCCTCTCCGTTGTTTCGGTAAAGTTTGGATCCATGACCGCCGGTAATGAGGACGTCGATGACGCCATCGTTGTCGAAATCGGCGAAGGCAACGCCGTTGGTTCCCACTCTCTCCCGGCTGCGCCTTTCGTATACGAGGCTCGCAAAATCCGTCGAATCGGCGAACCGGTCGCCCTCGTTCCTGAGGAGCGCAATCGGGCCCCGCCCCTCGTTTTCGAGATATTCGAAAGCGGTGAGGGCAAGGTCGGGTCTGCCGTCGCCATCGTAGTCGGAAGTGGAAATGCCTTGATTGGCAAAGGGGCGGTTGTCGACGCCCTTCAGGCGAAGCCTTTCGAAACGTAGACCACCCAGGTTCCAGTAGACGATTGGCTGTGCACCTTCCCAGGCGGAGACCACGAGGTCGAGCAACCCATCGGCGTTCAGATCCGCGGCGGATACTCCTCGGGAGCCGAGGTCGGTGATCTCGATTCCGGCGCTCTCGGTCAAATCGACGAAGCGCCCCGTTCCCTCGTTTCGGTACAACCGATTATTGCCGTTCCAGGTGTGGACGTTGAAGAGATCGTAGTCGCCGTCGTTGTCGAGGTCGGCGAAGACGGCTGCGTGGGATTCCGCCGAAACGTCTTCGAGAAAACCATCGTCGGCGACGCCGTTGGCGGCTCCAGCCTCCGAAAAGGTCAGAGGATTCCGCCCCTCGTTCATGAAGAGGAGATCGGGCCGGTTTTCCGCGGGATCCGCGATGTGGGTGACATAGACGTCGAGCCAGCCGTCTCCGTTCACGTCGACGACCTGGATTCCATGTCCCCCGAAGTTCTGAGGACTCGGAAAGCCTGCGCTCGAGCTCACATTCGTGAAGCAGAGACCGCTGCAACCGCCGCCGTTCGTCTGCGCCACAGAGAGCCTGGGAAAAGACGGGTCGACCGAAAATATCAGCAACCAAAACAAGCTTTGGACACGCATATTGTTGGTGGGGCCAGGTAGCATACCATCAATCTCGTTCCAGCCGGTACAGCCGATCGGAGCCGGAAACCCGATGAAGAACGAGCTTCCCGCGACCTTCCGCCTGCTCGATTCGACGGCGCATTCTCGGTCCGAGGCGGCCCGAGTGGGTGACGACGAAACGTACACCCGCACGGGCCATGAGCTCGAGGCCCTCATCGAATCGCTCCGACATCAACAATCGGTACGCCTCACGGTAGCTCCGCGGTACGAACCCGCTGTAACCGTTCACCAGCGGGCGGAAGTGAAAGATGGACCGATAGACGTAACGCGCATTGTCCTGGAACCGTTCGGGTGGCGGCAACGGAAGCTCCACGAGGGCCCCCGCTTCGTCCAGGGTCGATACATGATGGTAAATAGACGGCAGCGTCGGGGCTTCCAGGGTCCAGGGAAGAGGACCGGCGTAGCACTCAGCCGCCGCGAGTGTCAGGAAGGCGAGGCGGGCTCTGCGAGTGCGGAC
>DASPGQ010000217.1 GCA_035620555.1 Vicinamibacteria bacterium | reverse complement strand
AGGATGGCCCGACGAGGGCGTAAAAGCTCGTTGGCCCTGTTTGATTCGTTGCGATCCGGGCGAGGATGGGGAATTCCAGGTACTCGAACACGAGAGTCGTTTTGAGATCCAGCTGCGGATTCTCTGCCTTGAGCACTGTGCCTTTCTTGACGAAGAGCGCCTCCGGCTGCAGCGCCAGGACACCCGCGAGAGGGAAGGCGACTAACGGGCCGCCGCTGAGGTTCCGAGTGCTGCCGGAACCAAGACCGCCGAACGGGCCCGTGAACCTGGGGAGGGTAGCCCAGTGGATCCCCGCCTTGAAGCCGAAGTCGACCGCTTCGGCGGCTGGGGCGGATAGAACGATCAGCACCCCGACGAGGAACGGTCGCTTGTCCGTCATTGCAGGAAGAGCCTCAGAAAGAGCGCAGCGAAGATAGAGGCGGTGACGTCGCCGCTCGCCAACGGGAAGGGCTCGCTCAGACCGTCGCTGTTCGCCAAAAGGATCAGGGTGAGATTCCGTCCCGGCACTTTGACGATGAGAGACGAGAACGAGCCCGGCCAATCGCCGAAGTGCCAGACAACCCGTTCGCCTCGGTACTGTTGGACGAACCAGCCCAGGCCGTAAGGTAACGTCCCGCCGCCACGCGAAACGGCCGGCGTCCAAGCAGCTTCCTGTGTCTCCTCGGCCAGCAGCAAGTGATGATCGAGCCCTGAGTCATAGCTCGCGAGATCGCGCACGGTGGAGACGAGGCCTGCCGAGGCGTTGATGCCTTCGGGCGGGTACTCCGAACGCTCGACTTGGAACGGGTTGGCGCGGCTGTATGGGATCGCCAGTCGCGTTAACACCGCCCGGTAGCGTTCGAGCGTGCCTGGTTCGAACAGGGCGCGGAGCGTGGGGCTGGGGTTTTCCAGATCCTGTCCCGGAACCGAATCGCGCATCGCGAGCGGATCCAGGATGCGTCTGGCCAGCGCCACACGATAGGGCTGACCGGTGCAGGCTTCCACCACAGGCGTAAGCACGGCGTAGCGATCGCCGCTGTAGCGGAACACCAGCCCGGGTGTCTGCTCCGACGTGTGAGTCAGGATGTCCCGGACCGTGGCCTCTGCCTCAGGGATGTCCGAGCCGTACTTCTGGATCGGATCATCGAGATCCAGCGTTGCCTCCTCGACGCATTGCAGCAGCAACACCGACGTGAAGGTCTTGGTGAGTGACGCAATGCGGTAAGGAGTGTCGGGTGTGGCGGGTCGACCGCGCTCCACGTCATCGAGGCCGTATCCCATTTCCCAAACGACACGCTGGTTCTGGACCACCGCGGCTGACAGACCGGGAATGGCGTAGCCGCGCCTGAGAATTTCGAGCGATGCATCGAGGCGAACGAGGCGCGCTTCTAGATCTCCGGTGGCTTGGGCCTCGACTTCGCGGGGGCTCGAACCGGCGGCTAGCAGAGCGCTCACGACCGCCGTCAGCGCGGTCCAGCGCCGCAGCCCGCTGATCGTCATTCCGCAATTGACGCTATCACACCGGTTCTTTCTCTATTGTGAACCAGATAACGCCGGACCCTTGAGTGAGGAAAGCCAGCTCAAGAGCGCCTTCTTCTGGCTTTCGAAAGCATTGCGACGAGAAGGATCCAGCGCATGTACTTGTCCTCCATGCCGGTGTCGAGTCTGCGCGGTCGGAAGCGCCGAGTATCAGTGCTACAATCCCCGCTTCCATTTTCCCGGAGGAGACGTTGAGAAGCGCGTTGAAGGTTGGCGGTGGCCTGTTCGCCGTTCTCGTTGTCGCGGTAGCGGTACTCGCTCTGTTCGTCCACTTCGGTCATCCGCCGACCTTCGAGCAAGGGAAGATCGACCTCACCGTCGAAGTCACCCCCGAGCGCGTGGCCCGGGGGAAGGTTCTCGCGGCTGCCACATGGATCCGGTGACGAGAATGCTCACGGGAAAGCACGTGGAAGACGTTCCTCTGGAGTTCGGTCGCATCGTTTCGAGGAACATCACGAAGCATCCCGAGAACGGCATCGGCGGCTGGACGGACGGAGAGCTCGCCTATTTGCTCAAGACCGGAATCGATCGAAACGGCGTCTACGTCCCGCCCTACATGTCCAAGCTGCCGCATCTTTCGGACGAGGACCTCTTCTCCATCATCGCGTTTCTCCGCTCGGACGATCCGCTCGTCGCCCCCGAGGCGGTGGACCCCCCGGGCGTCACCGAGCCGTCGTTCCTCACGAAGGCGCTCACCCGGTTCGTCTTCGGGCCTCTCCCCTATCCCGACGCGCCCGTTCCCCCGCCCCCGCCGGGCGACGAGGTCGCCTTGGGCCGCTATCTCGTGGTGAACCTCGACTGCTACTCCTGCCACTCCGAGGACTTCAAGACGATGAACGTGGCCGAGCCGGAGAAGACCCCCGGCTATCTCGGGGGCGGCAATCCGCTCCTCGGCTTGAGCGGAGAGACGATTTATTCTCCGAACCTGACCCCGCATGAGGGCACCGGGATCGGGACGTGGACCCGTGAGGAGTTCCTGCGCGCGGTGCGCGAAGGATTCCGGCCGGACCATACGCCACTTCTCTATCCCATGGTGCCGCTGCCCGAGCTCAGCGATGCGGAGGTCGGCGCCATCTACGCGTACCTGCGCACGGTGCCTCCGATCGAGCGCGCCGTCGCCCGTGCGGACCAGCCTGCTCTCGCCGAGACGCTCGACGGCGAAGCGCTCTACCGGTACTACGGCTGCCGCTCCTGTCACGGGGACAACGGAGTCGGCATCGCCGACCTGCGTCAGGCCAATACGAGCTACCCGGCAGACGAGGACCTGAGACGATGGATCGAGGACCCGTCCACGACGAAGCCCGGAACGAAGATGCCCACCTGGAGGGGCGTCATCGCGGAGGAGCACTACGCTCCACTCATGGCCTACGTGCGCGCGCTCGGTAATCGGAACTGACCGCCGGGGGAGGGCAAAGTAAAGGGAATTGGGGGCCCTTCCATCCCCCGCGAGGTAAGCTTCCCCATGTCATCTCGCGCCGAAGCCGTCCGCTCCCTCCCCAAAGTCGAGATCCACCTTCACCTCGAGGGCGCGATTCCCCTTCCCGCACTCTACGAGCTCGTGTGCAAGTATGGAGGCGCGGGCGAGGTGCGGGGCATCGAGGACCTGAAGAAACGGTTTCGCTACACCGATTTCCCTCACTTTCTGTCCACCTGGACGTGGAAGAATGGTTTCCTCCGGGAGTACGAGGACTTCACTTTCGTCGCCTCCGAGGTGGCAAGGGACCTGGCGGCGCAGAACATCCGGTACGTCGAAGCGTTTCACTCTCCAGGAGACTTCGCGATGCTCCATGGGCTCGACGTCGCCCGCATCACCGAAGCCACGCGGAAGGGTCTGGACAGCGTGAAGGATCGAGTCGAAGTCCGTCTCATCGCCGACCTCACACGAGATTTCGGACCCGAGCGCGGGTTCACCTGGCTGAAGGAGCTCGCGGCGGACAAGCCGATGAAGATCGTCGGAATCGGGTTGGGAGGGTCGGAGCACGCCTTTCCCCCCGAACCCTATGGCGATGCTTATCGCGAGGCCCGGCGGCTCGGCCTCAGGACCACCGCGCACGCCGGAGAAGCCTCCGGGGCCACGAGCATCTGGGGCGCCATCCGGAGTCTCGAGGTGGATCGTATCGGCCACGGTACCCGCGCCGCCGAGGACCCGGCTCTGGTGCGACATCTGGTCGAGCACCAGATCCCGGTCGAGATGTGCCCCATCTCGAACCTCCGAACCGGAGTGGTCGACTCGCTGGAGCATCACCCCATTCGCTCTTACTTCGACGAGGGCGTGCTCGTGTCAGTGAACACCGATGACCCCAAGATGTTCCAAACGTCGCTCCAGGAAGAGTACGAAGCACTCGCCCGCGACCTGGGTTTCACTCTCGCCGAGATCGGAAAGCTCGTCTCGAACGCGATCGATTCGACCTGGGCGGATGCTCAGACGAAGCAGCGGCTCCGGGACGAGCTGGCGGCTTCTCTCGCTCGAGCTCTGCCCCAGGGAGGCTCACCGTGATCGACATCGCCGTCGCGGTAGCCTGAGAACACCTACTTGCGGTATAACGAATGCAACTGGGCCAGATCGCCGTCGGACAACCCGGCCTCGCCGGCGATGTCGGCGCGGGCTTGCAGGCGACGGCGATAACGGGCGAAGAACCCGGCGATGTCGCCTCCGTAGCCGAAGAAATACATCACGTCTTGGAACTCCGCGGTGTGCTGGAGCCCGAGTGCATGGCCGAGCTCGTGGACGCACGTGAGATAGACGATCGTGTCTCGAAACAGCTCGTCGGCGCGGGCGCCCTGGCCGATCGCCTCGCCGAGCGCGTCGGTGTCGGGCCGGATGAACACCGCCGCGCCACGGCGGCCATCCACCATCAGGCGTCGCATCTCGCCGTATTCGCCACGCCCCGCCGGCACCCAGTGGATGCGAACCAGCGCTGTGGCCTCGGGACTCGCCACGAAGTGGAATGCGCCGTTGGCGTTGCGCTCCCACGCCTCGAGGGCCCAACGTGCGAGCTCGCGGTCGGAGTCGCGGTACGCCGAGCCGGGCTCGCCCGAGGCGATGAAGTACGGGACCCGCCGTTGCCCGTCGAGGGGCCCCAGAGTCCGCTCTACTTGAGTTTCGCCGCGGCTGTGCCACACGCAGACGAAGAGTAGTGCCGAGAGCGCACCGAGACCCCTTGCGCAGCGGCTAGCGCGCGTGCGGCTCGCAAGCGGGGCCGTGAAGGCATTCGGCGGCCCGACCGTGACATGATTTCCGGCTCCGGTCGTGTTTCGCATGGCTTGCGCGTCGATGTCGGGGCTAGGTTATCTCGTCGGGACGAGATTTTTCAGGTCGAACCGTCAGAATTTCCTCGACGACCTCCGTTCCATCTAGCGCGATACCCTGGCCAACCAGCCTGGGCGAGATGACTGTCTGGATTCCGACCGAGAGTCTGCGAGCCAATCAGCCTGCTATTGCGTCGCCAACATCTGCTCGAGCGCGGCCTGGTTGGGGGCGACGAAAGGCGGTGCCGATTGGGCGGCCGCCAGGTTGCCGAGAAGACGCTCGGCCATGTCGCCTCGAGCGGCGGGCAAGTGGCTGCTAAGGATCATGGTTGGTTCCAACTTGCGAACGAGATCCAGATCTTTCGCAAAGGCGCCGGTCTCGGCTTTGTGGAGCCAGGGTGAGTCCAGGGTCGCCCAGAAGATCTGCCCCTCGCGCAGCTCGTTTTCGGAGAGCTCAGCCGCCTGCTGAGCGGGTCGGGAGAGGAGCGCGCCGAAACAGTCGGAGCTGAAGAGCACAGCGGATTTGTCGTCGTAGAAGCCGGTGGTCGCCGGGTTGTCGAACGCTGGTGGTCGAATGGCATGGAGCCTGCGATCACCCACGGTAAGGACTTCGCCGGGGTTGAGCAGGCGAACGCGATCCAGCGGCAGCGGCGCCGTGAGGCTCAGGATACCGACGCTGAGGAACGACGTAATGATGCGAAGCCGCGGGTTCTCGGCCAACAACGATTGAAGGCTTCCCGCATGATCGTAGTCCGGATGAGTTAGCCACAGCCACCGGAGCTCGGAGGGATCGAGGACCGATCGCAGGACCCGCAAGAACGCCTCGCTATCCACCCCCGCTCCCGTGTCCACGAGGATGGGCTCCTCTCCTTTGAGGACGAAGGCGTTGATCGGCACGAAGCCAAAACCGGGGAGCGGGAAATTCGAAGTGATGACCTCGATGTCGGGTGCGGCGTTGTAAGATTCCATTGCTTTCCTTCCTTGCATTCGAGGGCGAGCCATTTCGCGGCCTCGATTTCTTCCTTGCACCCTACACGTGCCGAATATCGGTCACGCGTTACGCCCTCTGATAGGATTTCTCCGTGTCCCGACCCGAATCGGACGCCGCCATCGCCCGACGCGTTGCCGAGAGAGCTCCGGATGCCGCCTCCTGCGAGGCGGAGCTCTGCGCTCGCTTCCTGAACCGCGCGAGGCTCTACGGGCTGAAGCACTTGCGGTTCGATGTAACGGCGGCCGAGGATCTGGCACAACAAGTGATGATGATCCTTCTCGAAGCGCTTCGCGCCGGGCGGGTCGAGGACCTGGAGCGAGTGGACCGGTTCATGCTCGGAACTTGCCGAAACGTGGCACGTTCCATGAGAAGAGGTGAAGCCCGTCTCGAAGGAACCAGGCGCCGGCTTTCGACGGAGCTCGCCGGGGCCGCGACCCCGCCGTGGGACCTCGTGGAGAGCCGCCGGGTGGAGAAATGCCTCGCGGCCTTGCCTCCCCGGGAGTCCCGGCTCCTGTTCCTCTTGTTCCAGGAAGGCGCGACGGCCTCCGAAGCCGCGGAGAAGCTGGGCACAACGCCGGGAAACATTCGGGTGATGCATCATCGCGCCATCGCCCGGTTGCGAGACTGCGTGGGCACATGACGGAGCACTTGTCGTTCGATCGGCTGGCCGATTATCTGGCGGGACTCTTAGAGGAATCCGCGAGCGACGAGGTCGAAGAGCACCTCTTCTCCTGCCCGTCCTGTGCGAGTGAATCCGAACAGGTCTCTGGGCTCGCGGCGGCGATACGCAACGCCGTGCCTCCTATTCTCAGCCTCGAGCGATACGAGGCGTTGTCGCGCGAGGGGAAGATCTTCGCGGTAAACCCGATGTCGCCGGGAGAGGTCGCCGAATCCCGTTTCCCGCCGGAGGGAAAGCTACTCGTACACCGGCTCGGAGGCTCCGATTTGAGCCCTGCTCACCGCGTGGACGTCGCTATTTTCGATTCCCAGGGAGTGGATCTCGCTCGGTTCGAGGATGTTCCCTTCGACGCGGCGCGGGGGGAAGTCCTCATCGCCTGTCAGCGGCACTTTGCCGCCCTGTACCCGAACGACATCGTGTTCCGCGTCGAGGCCATCCTCGGCGACGACCGCGGGGAAGAGAAGCGCTATACGGTCTGGCATCGGGAGTAAGAGGAGTCCTCGCGTCAAGTACAACTTTTAGAATAGTTGCATTAAATAGGAATGGCGCATCAGGAATTGCCTCTCCTACGGTTTCAAGACTCGGTGGCGGAAAGCTAGAGCGCCCGATGAGGATCCGCCAAAGAGAGTGGGCTCGATGCCACGTTCCCTGGCATAGCGATCGGCAATCTCGCGCACCGCGTCCTCGGCGTCGCGACGCGCGAGGACGGCGACGGTCCCCCCGCTTCCGCCTCCCGTGATCTTGGCGCCGAAGATTCCGCGTCGCGCTCCCGCCGCCCGTGCGAGCTCGACGAGCCGGTCCGTGCCTTCCGAGCCCAGCCCGCAGGCGGAATAGCTCGCGTGGGACTGATACATGAGCTCGCCCAGGACCGGTGCGTTCTCCAACGCATCGCCTCGAAGCAGGCGAGCAAAG
>DASPGQ010000216.1 GCA_035620555.1 Vicinamibacteria bacterium | reverse complement strand
CTCCGGATGGGGAGGAGATTGCCTTTTACGCCCATCGGAGCGGGCTGCGGCAGGTGTGGATCCAACCCGTGGATGGAGGGCCGGCCCGACAGCTGACCCGCGGTGAGGTCGAGAGCACTTTCCCCAGCTGGTCTCCGGACGGACGGGAGATTGCGTTTCTTTCGCGTCGGGACGCCAAGTTCGAGATTCGGGTTGTGCCGACTGAGGGAGGCGAGCCGCTTTCATTGACGAACGAGCCGTTCGTCGACGATTCTTTTGCTTTCTCGCCGGATGGTCGCTGGTTGGTTTACGAATCCACGCGCTCGGGCACGAGCAATTTCTGGAGAGTCTCCCGGGCGGGTGGTGAGCCCGAGAAACTCAGCGACGCGGAAGGCGAGTTGCTCTGCTGGTCGCCCGACGGGAAGTCGATCTACTTCGTCGGTGTCGGTGAGGGACGGGGCAACCTCTGGACGATGTCCGGAGAGGGTGGTTCGGCCCGCCCGTTGACCGATCTGTCTGGCAGGCCGGGCGCACTCGTTCTCGCAGGTCCCCTGGCCACTGATGGAACCTACCTCTATTTCGCCTGGCGGGAGGGCCGAGGAGATATCTGGGTCGCGGACGTCGTTTTTCAATGATCGGTTCAACAGAACCACTGCCCTCGAGGACTTCACGCGGCGAGCCGCTCGTGCCGCGCGGTATCTCATGTTGATGAGCTCGACGACGAGGCTGCGGATGGAGTGCGCGAAGGCCAGCATCACCCCGATGGCGATGACGACCGCCATCACCATGATCTGGCCTATTTTCTTCGGCCGTGAGAACGGCATCGACTCCGCGATCATGAGCACTCCGATTGGGAAACGGGAGCGATTGAGTATACGATGCCCGCCGCGACCGAACCTAGGAGGTGCCTCGATGTTAGGTGAGCTCTTGTACGAAGAAAAAGGGAAGACCATCGGCCTCAGAGTCCTGTCATCCGATGACGGTGGAACGACCGTCGAAGTGACTCTCGAGACCGAGGGAAAGATCCTCGGGGTGGGAGAGAAGAGTCTCTGGACTTACTGGTCCAAGACCCGGCCCGACGGGACGATCTATGGCGAGGGAAAGGGCGTCATGACCACGAAGGATGGCGACGTGATCCAGCTCGTCGGCAACGGCGCCGCGAAAGCCGCCGGCGCCGACGGCTCCATCCACTACCGGGGCGCTATCTACTTCCACACCGCATCCCAGAAATTCGCGAAGCTGAACGGCACGACCGCGGTCCATGAGTACGATGTCGACGGGCAGGGCAACACCGTCGCCAAGGTCTGGGAATGGAAGTGAGCTCGTAGGATCCGTGGCGAGAGCCTTCCCATC
This sequence comes from Vicinamibacteria bacterium, assembly GCA_035620555.1. Lineage (NCBI taxonomy): Bacteria > Pseudomonadati > Acidobacteriota > Vicinamibacteria > Vicinamibacteria bacterium. The sequence goes on along the minus strand of DASPGQ010000216.1, from coordinate 7,421 downwards.
GTCGATAGACTTCAACAAAAAAGTGATTCAGCTTTCGCGATCGAAGTCAGGAATGTGAATCCGGCATAACCCGAGAGAGAACCAGCTCGGAGCAGGCCGAGCCGGTGAGGAATAGCGCTCTTCTCTCGAAGCGAAGCCGCGACCTCTGCCAGACGCATCTGTGCCACCGCGCCGAGCCGCTGTCCCATGAGAAGATACTCACAACTCCAAACGCGCGAGTGATGTAGGAGTCCTCCATGAAATTCGCACTGAGGCTCGCCCTGCCTCTTCTTCTCGTCCATTGCCGGCCCGCTCCGGAGCCGCCGGAACGGCCCAACTTCCTCGTGGTGGTCGTGGACGATCTGAGGTGGGACGACGTGGGAGCTTACGGACACCCGTTCGTCTCGACCCCCAACATCGATCGAATCGCCCGGGAAGGGGCGCGGTTCGAGAACGCGTTCGCTACCACGCCTCTCTGCTCGCCGAGCCGGGCGAACCTCCTCACCGGGCTCTACGCTCGCCGGAACGGGATCATCGACAACACGAACCGGAGCGAGACGAGCCACGAGCTCGTGACCTTTCCTCGGCTTCTGGACGAAGCCGGCTATGACACCGCGTTTCTCGGAAAGTGGCACATGGGAAACGACGAGACGCGAAGGCCCGGGTTCGACTATTGGGTGAGCATGAAGGGGCAGGGCGAGGCCATCGACCCCAATCTCCACGAGAACGGGAAGACCTCGAAGGCCGAAGGCTATGTTACCGACCTTCTCACTGACCGCGCCCTCGACTTTCTCGCGCGAGAGCGCTCGGAGCCCTTCGCGTTGTTCTTCGCCCATAAAGCGCTCCACCCCAACGTCATCCAGCACGACGACGGAAGCACGGCGTCCATCGGAGAGGGTGGATTCATCCCCGCCGAACGCCATCGCGGGCTCTATGCCGATGACGAGATTCAAAGGAGGCCCAGCTATGGCATCCCTCCAAAGGGGAAACCTGCGCTCGAGCGCACCATCGAAGGCCTCCCCCCGCTGGGGCCGGACACCGTCACCGACGACGAGACCATCCGCGATCGGTTACGGATGCTCCAGGCGGTCGACGAGAGCCTCGGGCGCATCCTCGAAGCGCTCCAACGAAACGGCGAGCTCGAGAACACGGTCGTCGTCGTGACGAGCGACCACGGCTACTTCTACGGCGAGCACGGACTCTCCGCCGAAAGACGTCTCGCGTACGAAGAGACGCTTCGCATCCCGCTCGCCGTCCGATATCCGAAACGGGTCGCCGCCGGGACGCTGGTCACCCCGATGGTCCTCACCATCGATCTTGCGCCCACGATCCTCGAGCTTTCGGGCGTCACGCCCCCCGTTCTCGACGGGCGTTCGTTCGTTCCGCTTCTCGAGGGGAAGCCCACCGAATGGCGGCACTCGTTCTTCGTCGAGTACTACAGCGACATCGTCTTCCCCCGCATCGTGAACATGGGCTACGAGGCGGTTCGCACCGATCGCTACAAGCTCATTCGCTACCTCGAGCTCGAGAACATGGACGAGCTCTACGACCTCGAGACGGACCCCTACGAGATGACGAACCTCATCGACTCGGAAGAGCACGAGAGCGTGCGGGAAGAGCTGCAGGCGCTCCTGGACACCTTCTAGCAGCTGATCCCAACTTCGGTCTGCTACTTCTTCGATTATCGGGAACGGCCGACGGCCTTGGCCATCCGGCGGCAGAGCGTCTTCAGGACCTCGATGCGAGCCCAGCGTTTATCGTCGGCGGCCACGAGGTGCCAGGGCGCGCGAACGGTGCTCGTGCGGCGGATCATCTCGTCAGCCGCCTCCTCGTAAGCGATCCATTTCTCGCGATTCCGGTAGTCGTCGGCCGAGATCTTGTACTTCTTGAACGGGACTTTCTCGCGCGCCTTGAAGCGGCGGAGCTGCTCTTCGGGGCTGACGTGCAACCAGAACTTGAGCAACAGGATTCCGTGCTCGCCGAGCTGCTCTTCGAAGTCGTTGATCTCGGCGTAGGCTCGGTTCCACTCCGGTTCCGAGGCAAGCCCTTCGAGCCTCTCCACCAGCACGCGTCCGTACCAGCTGCGGTCGAATATGACGACGTGCCCCGCCCGGGGGAGCATTCGCCAGAAACGCCAGAGGTAGTGATGTGACCTCTCCTCGTCCGTTGGAGCGGCGATGGGCACGACGCGGTAATACGCCGCGTCCATCGGCTTGGTGATCCGTCGAATGGCACCGCCCTTTCCCGCGGCGTCCCACCCTTCGAAGGCGAGGACACCGCTTTTGCCCAGCTCGTGTGCTCTCTGGCCGAGCTCCGCGAGCTTCCGCCAGTAGCGCTGAAGCTTCCTCTCGTAAGCATCTTTTTCGAGCCGTTTCGTCAGATCGACGCGATCGAGAACGGTGATCGGACTCGGACCGGTCGGCAGGCGGGGCGGCCGGGGCCGCTGGCGCGGAGACTCGCCGAGTCGTCTCGCCAGAGTGCTGATGATCATCTGAGCGACGGTCACGTTCCGGTAGCGAGGATCGGTGCTCTCCACGAGGTTCCAGATCGCTCCTTCTTGACTCGTGCGAGCCAGGACTCGCTCCGATACTGCGCGAACCCCTTTGTAATGACGGAGAACGACGGCGGACTCGCCACGTGCGCGCCCCCCGAGGGACCGCTCGATTCGCTTGCGAGGAGCATGCAGCCAGAGCTTCAGGATCAGGGTGCCGTTGTCGGTCAGCGTCCTCTCGAAGCTCCGGATGTGCCGCAGTCTTCGATCGAGCTCGACCTCGTCGATGTCGCCGACGGCTCGCTCCACGACTGCCCGGTGAGTCCACTCCCGCGCAAAAAGCCCGATACGACCGGCCGGGGGCAACGCTCTCCAATAACGCCAGAAGAGTGGCCGCTCCGTTTCTTCCTGAGACCGCTCCTCGTAGACGTTCGCCTCGAGGTAACGAGGGTCCATCCACTCGTGGAGCAGGTTGAGCACTTCCGAGCAGCCCGAGACGTCATCTCCTCCGAGGACGATCATCACCGGGAAATCGGATTCGCGAAGCTCGTATTGGACCGTGAGCAGCCCGACCCGGAGAACCGGCTCCTTCTCGGCGTACTCTTCCTTGCTCGCGACGCGGCCGAGCTCCACGGTTTCGAGCATCGAGACGAGATTCTATCTCGATCGCGCCGCACGTCCACGAAATCGATTCGAAGAGCGCATTTTCCACTCGACAAACTCGAGCAGGCGAGTACAATATTGCGATTTTTTGCGCGGGACTGGTTGTAGATCGACTGCGGCGGCTGAGCGAAGCGTTTTGCGAATGTAAAGACCCGCACTCATAACTTCGGGGGACCAGCACTTCGCTTTGGCCTGCCGTGGGCTTTCATCACCGCGCGGTCGCAGGGGCGGAGTTTGTCCGAGATGGGTAGTAAGTCTCCCGAATCGAGCACCGATAGCAAGAAAGACGAAGAGTATTACGAGAGCGACATGTCGAGCACCGCCGAGACCCGTTATCAGCGTGAAGGCTTGCCGCAAGAGTATCGAATGCGGCACGACGACCATTATGTGACCGAGCTCGTCGCGTCGGGTCACATGCCCCGGCTCCGGATCGTCGCCATCAACCAGATCGAATCTTCGGCTCCCGCCGGCGGCGAGGGGCTCCAGGGTCTCGTGGACTCGATACGGGAGTTCGGAGTCCTTCAGCCACTCATCGTTCGTCGCCATCGAGGACGGTACGAGCTTCTGTCGGGCGCCAAGCGGTTGGCGGCCGCGGCGAGCGCCGGGCTCAGGGAAGTCCCCTGCCTCGTTCACGACGTGGACGAGCTCGAGGCACGCCGACTCGCCGAGGCGGCAAACCGGCACGCTCGGCTTCGGGAGCGAATCGTGGGCGTGAGGGGGGGTCGCGCCGGAGCGACTTCCACGATCCTGGAGAGCACGTTCGAGACCATCCTGTCCACGCTCGGACTCCTGGACCGTCCCGACAACACGCTTCGCGACCAGGTCGCCATCGGGCTCATCCGAACCGAGACGATGCGAGCCCAGCGCCTCGTTCGGGGTGTGGCGATGCTGAACGCCGACCCGCCCGTCATCCGCCGCGCGGTGGACATGGGCGCCGTTCTGCGCGACGTTTTGAGTGAGTCGGAGGACGAACGACGGCTGCTCGGCCTCTCGCTGTCGGCCTCCATAGACGCGGACTGCACCGGGCGAGCCGACGCCCAGCTCCTCGGGATTGCCATGGCAGGCGCGCTCGAGACGGTGACCGCGCTGCTTCGCTCGAGCAAGGGCGCCTCGCTGCAGGTGCGTCTATCACGGAACGAGATGATCCGGGGGGTGACGCTGAGCGTCTCCGAGGACGTGGTTCGGATGCCAACTTCTTCCTGGTCCCGCTGGTTCGATCTCGACTGGGAGGAGCGGCCCGGCGGCTATGCCGCGGGGATCGCCCTACTCTCCGCGAAGCGCGCGGCCGAGCTCCACGGCGGGCGTCTCGAGCTCGCCCCGACGCAAAGCGGGGGCTGTCGCATCTCCGTCGTCCTGCCAGCAGAGGCATAGCCACTCGTCGCTCTGCTGTACAACCGAACGGTACCGGGTTATCATGATGGTCTCCCCCGCCCCAATCGCGTTCGCGCTCGTGGAGGTTCCGCTTGTCCCCGTCGCTCGCGTCGAGGTTCGTCCTCGGTCTCGGCCTGATAGCTTCGATCCTGGCGTGCGGCGGCAAGGCGAAGCCATCCCACCCGATGCCGGTCACGAACAGCCCGCCGCCGGGAGTCTCGGACGAACGCGAACGGGAGCTGATCGCGGAGACCGAGGCTCTTCGTGAGTCGCTCTCGGCCTACGAAGCGGAAAACACCGATCTGCGCGGCTCACTGACGCAGCGGACCCAGGACCTGACTTCCCTCGAGGAGCAGAATGCCACCCTCGAGCTCGAGCTCGCGATCGCGCTCGAAGAGCTCATTCGCTCCCAGTCGAACGTCAAGAATGTCCAGAGCCGGGCGTTCGCCGTGTCACGCATCGCCGAGGTTCGCGTCGAGCTCGAGTCATTCGGCGGCAGGAAGGACTCCACGCTCCGCGATCGGCTCGAGCGCGCCGAGAGCTTCCTCGAGCGTGCCGATCAAGCGCTCAAGGAGAACAACGTCGGCGGAGCCGCCTATCTGGCGGTGCGAGCGGGCGAGCTCGTTCGACAGGCCCGAACCGTCTCCGAGATTCGGCGCCGTGAATCCATCGATATCGTACCCATCGTTCCACCCCGTCCCATCGAGGTCCAGAAGACGGCCAATCTTCGGAGAGGGCCATCGATTCAGACCGATCGCGTCGGATTGGTGGAAATCGGCACGAAGCTCGAGGCGGTGGGAAGACTGGGCGAGTGGTACCAGGTCCGAAGCTCGGAAGGGCGGATCGTCTGGATTCACGGAAGCCTCGTGGAGTGAGGCTCAGGAGGCGGCCGAGGTCCTGGCTCTTCCGGACTTCCTCATAGCGGAGACGGCGCCCGCCACCTCGACGCGATTCCGGCCTCGCCGCTTGGCCTCATAAAGAGCGCGATCGGCGGCATCGATGAGCTCGGCGGCGGTCCTCCCGTCGCGCCACCAGGCAGCCACTCCCAAGCTCAAGGTCACATGCTCGGGAACGACGTTCTCCTGGAAACCTGTCCGGAGCATCTCGGCAACGGCGACGCCCTGTTCCGCCGCCATGTCGGGAAGAAGCACGAGAAACTCCTCACCCCCATAGCGTGCCGCTCTCGCCCCCATGGGGACGCTCACCCGGAGGTAGGCGCCGAGCTTCTCGAGAAGGCCATCACCGCGAAGGTGCCCGTACCGATCGTTGTACGCCTTGAAGTGATCGATGTCGATCATGAGGATCGTGAGGGGGCTGTTGCTCACCATGGCTTTGTGCAGCTCCTCGGCAAGCGCTTTTCGCAGCTCCCGGCGGTTGATGAGCTGAGTCAGCTCATCGGTCGTCGAAAGCCTCTCCAGATGCTGGTGACTCGCCTTCAGAGTCGCCGCCATCTGATTGAATACCTCGGTGAGATATCCGATCTCGTCTCGACTCTTTACCGGAAGATCGGAACCATAGTCGCCCCGGGCAACCCCGTGGGCGCGGAGAGCGAGTCGCTCGAGAGGATCCGTGAGGGTCAGGACGAGACCGTAGGCCAGCGCGACAACCAGCACCACGGCAACCGCGCTCAACAGGAGAACACGCCTACGTAGCTCGGTGACCGAGGCGAAAGCCACGTCCCAGTCGGTGGTCACCGTGAGACGCAACGGCTCCTGCAGATCCATCGCCTGAAGGGAGTGAGATACTCCAAGGGCGACTTCTCCTCGACCGTCGCGCAGCTCCGCGATGCGGCCGTCCTCGATGAGTCTTCCGGGAAAATCGGTGCCGGGATCCGGATCTCGAGGGTGGGCGAACACCAGACGATGGGAGTCGGTCGTGATACGCAGTCGCTCGACCGTCTCACCGCTGCCAATCAACTCCCGCAGGGATTCGAAGTCGCAGACCAGCGCGATTCGGCCGAGAACCCGACCATCCTCGCCGAAGATGGGGCTCTGGACCCACAGATAGGCACCCCGGAAGCCCCAATCCAGAGTCGAGCCAGCCCCGACTGGCTCGTTGGCGATGCGATCGACATCCAGGTCGTCCAGCGATCCGGCCGATGCCACCAGTTCACCCGTAGGATCGAGAACGGCCAGGGCTCGATACACTCGATAACGCCCCTGAACTTCCTGAAGATAGGCGCCGATCCACTCCTTGCCTTCGCGGGGGCGGGCCATGTGAGCGACGACGATGGTCGAGCCCGCGAACACCCGAGCGTCCTGCCGGCGCTCCTGGTGCCATTCGATGATCCTGGCTGCGTTCAGAGACGCCCGCGAGTTCAACTGGTCCGAGAGCTTCTCATTGAGTGTCTTGCGTGCGGCCAGGTAGGACGAGGTGCCGACGAGAGCCGTGGGCAAGGTAGCGGCCACGACCACGAGGCCCAGCACTTTGTCGCGAATGGACCAGACCGAGTGTTTTCGCTGCAGTTCGGCCGTCGATCGTGACTGTTCCAAAAAGGGACGCCCCCCAAGCCCGTTAAATAAGGTAGCAATTATCGGGCCATCACTCTGTGGCTCTCATCACCGCTACTGACCCCGCTTGGCCCGGGCGAACCGTTGTCTCCGCTGCTCGGTCGCACCGGGCCCGGCGGCGACGGAATCCGGCAAGAACGGTTCTTCGCCGTGAAGCGGCTCTTGCGGATTCTCTTCGGGTGCCGAGCCCGAATCTGTCGAAGGTTCCCGTAGCGACGTCGGAACCCGCCAGGCGCCCATCTCCGGAAGCCGCCACCCGATTCGACTCGCCAATGCCTCCAGAAGGAACACGCCGAGAAACACCCAGAGGAGCGCCGGCCGGAGATCGAGTCTTCCGCCCTCGAGACGATCGTTCCAGATCGAAGTGAGCTCGGTCCGGTCGACCCCTCCACTCGAGCGGGAAAGCG
>DASPGQ010000215.1 GCA_035620555.1 Vicinamibacteria bacterium | reverse complement strand
TGGGGCGAAGCCGCCAACGACGATGGCTCCGGTACCGCGATCGTCATCGAGTTAGCCCGCATCTTCAACGCGCCCGACGTCCAGACCGAACGCTCGATACGCTTCATTCTCTGGAACAACGAAGAGACCGGGCTCGATGGCAGCCGAGCCTACGTCGAACAACGTGAGGAGCTACAAGGGCGGGAAGACCCTCCCGGCTCCGGTCGGTACCCCGAGCCCAGGTGGCTGGCCATGGTTCAGCACGACATGATGATGTTCGATCACGGAGGCCCGGGACCGGATGGAAAAGTGAGCCGCGACCAGCGGCGGGAGGCGGACGTGAACATCGAGTTCCAGTCGACCGCCGAGCTCGCCGCCGAGGCGCAGGAGTTGGCGTGGTTTTTCAAGGCGGCGAACGAGCGTTACGCGACCGACTATCCGGCAACGGTCGGACCCCATATGACCAACACCGATTCCTCATCGTTCATGAACGTCGTGCCGGCAATCAGCCTGCGGGAGAACGAGCGGGGCGCACAGATTGGAGCCGGATGGGATCCTCACTGGCACCAACCCACCGATGTCTTCTCGACGTTCACCGACGACGACTTTCGACTCGGATTGAACGCCGCGCAGACGACGCTCGCCGCGATCGCGCAGCTGGCGGGGGCAACCATCGAATGATAGCGACGTCGTCATCTCGGTTCCGCGGTCCATGTCGCCTAAGGAGAAAGAAATGAGATCTTGTCGTTTACTGTGGTCTTTTTGTTGCGGTGTCGTGTTTATCGTGGCCTGCGGAACCGCTGAAGAGCCCGCCACCATGGAACAAGCCCAAACCGCGCCGGAGGTCTCCGTCGAAGTCGAGCCGGCACCCGAGGCGGCACCCCTTCCCGCCGGCATCGCTCCCGTCGTCGAGCCGTGGAAGGGAGACCTGAATGGGATGGCCGAGCGCCGCGTGGTGCGGATCCTCACGGTCCAGAGCCCGGTCCTCTATTTTGTGGACCGGGGCCGCGAGCTAGGCTTGACCTACGAGGCGGCGAAAGCATTCGAGACACAGCTAAACGAAACGCTCGGAACGGGTAACGTCAAGGTTCACGTTCTGTTGATGCCGGTCGCCCGGGACGAGCTCATCCCACGCCTCCTCGCGGGCCAGGGCGACATCGCGGCGGCCACGCTCACCGTGACCCCCGAGCGTCTGAAGCTGGTCGATTTCTCCGATCCCTTTGCCGAGGACGTCTCGGAGATCGTCGTGACCGGACCCGGGAGCGCCGATCTCGCTAGTCTTGACGATCTCTCCGGCAAGGAGATTCACGTCCGACTCTCAAGCAGCTACGCGGAGCATCTGAAATCTCTGAACGAGCGCTTCGCCGCCGAGGGCAAGTCTCCGGTTGAGATCGTGCCCGCGGACGAGGTGCTCGAGGACGGGGATCTCCTCGAGATGGTCGCCGCCGGGCTCGTTCCCGCCACCGTCGCGGACAGCTTCATCGTCGATCTCTGGACGGGCGTCTTCCCGGATCTCAAACCTCACCCCGACATCCCTCTCTCGACTGGAGGCGACATCGCCTGGGCGTTCCGTAAAGATAGCCCGAAGCTCGCCGAAGCGGTGAACGCGTTCGTGAAAACACACGAGAAGGGCACGCTTTCTGGAAACATCCTTATTAACAGATACCTGAAGAGCACAAAATGGGTAACGAACGCTCGAAGCGAAGAGGACATCGCCCGCTTCCGCTCGATGATCGATCTGTTCAAGCAGTACGCCGGCCAGTACGATTTCGATTGGCTTCTGATGGCCGCTCAGGGCTATCAAGAGTCGGGTCTCGACCAATCGAAGCGAAGCCATGTCGGGGCCATCGGAGTGATGCAGGTGATGCCGGCGACCGCGAGGGACAAGGCGGTCAATATCCCCGATATCGAGAAGCTCGAGAGCAACATCCACGCCGGGATCAAGTACAACCGGTGGGTCGTGGACAACTTCTACAGCGATCCCGGGATTCGCCGGTTGGACGCCGCTCTCTTGGCCTTCGCCTCCTACAACGCCGGCCCCGGCCGCGTCGCGCAGCTGCGAAAGGAGGCGACCGAGCAGGGGCTCGACCCCAACCGCTGGTTCAACAACGTGGAGCTCATCGCCGCCAAGCGCATCGGCCGCGAGACCGTGCAGTACGTCAGCAACATCTATAAGTACTATCTGGCTTATCAGCTGGTGATGCAGCAGGAGGAGCTGCGGGCGAAGGCGCGGGCCAGCGAA
>DASPGQ010000214.1 GCA_035620555.1 Vicinamibacteria bacterium | reverse complement strand
AGTCCTTCCCCTTCGTCAATTTCGGGGATTCCGACGCCCTCGTGGTCGGCGAGTGGGTGCTCGCGATCGGGAATCCCTTCGGATTCGGACACACGGTCACCGCAGGCATCGTGAGTGCCAAGGGGCGCGTGATCAACCAGGGCATTTACGACGATTTCATCCAGACCGACGCGGCGATCAACCCCGGTAATTCCGGCGGGCCGCTCGTCAACATGAAGGGCGAAGTCGTCGGCATCAACTCGAACATCATCTCCAACTCCGGGGGAAGCATGGGCATCGGGTTCGCGATCCCGGCGAATATGACGCGCAAAGTCTACGAGCAGCTCGTCGCCGAAGGGTCCGTCAGCCGTGGCTGGCTGGGAGTCAGTATCCAACCGTTGACTCCGGAGCTGGCGAGGAGCTTCGGGCTCGAGGGGCAAAAGGGCGCCCTGGTGGCGGAGCTCGTGGGGGAGGAATCGCCCGCGCGAAAGGCGGGACTGGAAATCGGAGACGTCATCGTAGAGCTCGGCGGCCACCCCGTGCAATCCAATACGCACCTCGTTCACCTGGTGGGGGATGTGAGGCCGGGACAAACGGTGGAGATCAAGTACTATCGAGACGGTAAATTGCGCACGACCCAGGTGACCCTCGACCGACGGAATTTCGAGACCGAGGCGAGCTCCGCGCCCGTCGAGCTCGAATCCGACAAGGGTCGGCTCGGGATCAGCGGGCAGAATCTGACCGAGCAGCTCGCAAACGAGATTGGATCCACGTCACGCGCGGGCGTCCTGCTGGTCGGAGTCGATCCGAACGGGCCAGCAGACGATGCGGGTTTGACCCGAGGCGACATCGTGATCGAGGCGAATCGCCAAGCGGTTCGAAATGTCGACGATCTCCAGCGAATCCTGGCGGACGTGCCATCGGGCGGGGATTTGCTTCTCCGCATCGAGCGGGTGGGCGGCGGTCAGTCGAGCTTCCTGTTCGTTCCCGTTCGCTTGGAGTGAGCCCGGGCGCCGGTATAATGGCCGGTGCGGATGGAGAACGTCGCCGAGACCCTGGACGGGTTGGCCCGCGACCTCGGGAGCCTAACCGGAGGGCTGGGCCTCTTCGTCATCGCGTTTTTCGATTCCTCGCTCCTTTCCCTTCCCGAGATCAACGACGTTCTCCTGGTCTATTTCGGCACCCGTTTTCCCGAATTGGCGTACTACTACGCACTCATGATGGTGCTCGGTTCCGCCTCAGGGGGGAGCCTCCTGTTTTGGCTGGCTCGCTACAAAGGTCACCGAATGCTCGAGCGCCGGTTCGCCGAGAAGAAGATCGCCCGGGTATTTGGAGTGTTCGGTCGCTACGGCGCCTTGGCGGTGGTCCTGCCCGCGGTGATGCCACCGCCATTCCCGTTCAAGATCTTCGTGTTGTCGGCCGGCGTGCTCGGGCTACCGTATCAACGATTTCTTGCGGCTATCGCACTGGGCCGCTCGGTGCGCTACTTCGGCGAGGCCTTCCTCGCGGTGCGTTACGGCGAGCGAGCGATGGGCTACCTCGAGGCACACGGAGCCAGCTTGCTGGTGTTGATCGTTTTGGTCCTGGCCATCCTCGTCCTCGGCGCGAGCTTCTATTTGTCGCGATAAAGTCATGATCGACGGCTCCGAACGGTTGCGGCCTTCGCCTTTCGCGGGCACGTGGTACCCGGGCGAGCCGGAAACCCTTCGCGCGCTCGTGCTGCGCCTCCTGAACGAGTCTCGCGAAAGCCTCGACGGGAAACGAGTGTTCGCCCTCGTGGTCCCCCACGCCGGTCTCGAGTACTCGGGCGGAGTCGCCGCGTCGGCCTATCGCATCCTCCGCGAAACGGAAGTCGAGACCGTCATTCTCCTCGGTCCCTCTCATCGCGTCTTCTTCGACGCGCTCGCCGTCTTTCCCGCCGGGGCGTTCGAGACGCCGCTCGGTCGGGTTGCCATCGACGCCGAGCTCTCGCGAGAGCTGCTCGATTCTTCGGATCGATTTCGCGCGATGCCGGAGGTGCACGATCAGGAGCATTGCCTCGAGATGCAACTCCCGTTTCTCCAGGTAGTTCTCCCTCGATGCCGAATCGTTCCCGTAATGATGGGAAACCAGAGTCGAGAGCTCGTCGACCTCGCGGGGAAGGCCCTCGCCGCCGCGGCGTCGTCATCGCGTGCCGTGCTCCTGATAGCAAGCTCCGATCTCTCACATTACCAACCCCGCCCGCGGGCGAGGCGGCTCGACGAGACCGTTCTCGCGGCCGTCCGTGGGTTCGCCCCCGAAGCTCTCTTCGATGCTCTGGAGGACAATCCGCGCCACGCCTGCGGGGGAGGGCCGATCGTCTCGATCATGGCGGCGTCGCGCTCTCTCGGCGCCAAGGAGTCGAAAGTGCTCCGCTACGCCGATTCTGGCGATGCCACGGGCGATACCGGGGCCGTGGTCGGGTATTTGTCGGCGGCTTTCTACCGTGACGGATAGAGAATGATTCTCGACCCCGAGGAAGGACTGAAACTCGTGGCGCTCGCGCGAGCGCAGCTCCTGGCGCATTACGGCATCGGGCCTTTCGCAAACGAGACCCAGGTCCGAGCCCCGGGTCCGGTTGGTGGGTTGTTCGCCACCCTGGAGCGCGATGGAGAGCTTCGCGGTTGTATCGGATTTCTCCGCTCCGATGAGGCACTCTCGGTGCTCACCCGCCGAGCGGTGGTCGCGGCGGCGACCGAGGATCCGCGTTTCGAGCGGATGAACAAGCAGGAGCTCGCCTTGGTGCGCATCACGATCACCGTGCTCACCCCGCCGGTTCGCTTGTGCCGGCCCGATGAGATCGAGATCGGCCGGGACGGGCTCATCGTCGAACGGGACTCCGCTCGAGGGCTCCTTCTGCCTCGCGTGGCGGTGGAGCGAAACTGGGACCGAGCTCGGTTCCTCGACGAGACTTGCATCAAAGCCGGTCTGCCCGCGGCGAGCTGGGGCGACGACCGGACGAGGGTCATGCGGTTCCAGGCCGTATCGTTCACCGAGGTAGCCGAATAGCTTCGCTCGCGTAGCTCACTGGCTGGTGACGCGGATCACTTCCGCGACGGTCGTCTCACCCCGGACGAGCTTCTGAATCGCCGACTCCCTCAGGGCCTTCATACCCTCTTCGCGAGCGGTTCTCACGATCTCGGGCGCCGCGGCCTGAGATGCGACGAGCTTCCGGATCTTCCGCGACACCGCCATGATCTCGAAGATGCCCACCCGGCCGTGGTAGCCCGTCTGCCGGCAATGAATGCAGCCCCTGCCCCGGCGGAACGTGAGGTTCTTGATTTTTTCGAACGGAGCATTGAGCGACATCGCGTCGTCCTCGGTGGGGCGACAGTCCTCGACGCATTTGGGGCAAATGGAGCGCACCAGCCTCTGCGCCAGAACCCCGATCAAGGTGGATGTGATGAGGAAGGGAGGGACGCCGAGGTCGAGAAGCCGGGTGACGGCGGAAGGGGCATCGTTGGTGTGGAGCGTCGAAAGAACGAGATGGCCCGTCAGCGCTGCCTGGATCGCCATCTCGGCGGTCTCGGCGTCGCGGATCTCCCCGACCATGATGATGTCGGGGTCTTGCCGCAGAACCGTCTTGATGGAGCTGGCGAACGTGACGTTGATTTCCGGTTTGATCTGTATCTGGTTGAAGTCGTCGTACACGAGCTCGACGGGATCTTCGATGGTGATGATGTTGACCTCGGGTCGGGAGAGATGTTTGAGAACCGAGTAGAGCGTGGTGGTCTTTCCGCTTCCCGTCGGGCCGGTTACCAGAATGATGCCTTCCCGGTGCTCGAGAAAGGAAGTGAAACGCGGAAGCTCGGTCGCCGAGAACCCGAGCTCCTCGACCGATTTGAGCAGAATCTCGGGATCGAAGATGCGCAAGACCGCCTTTTCCCCGAATACCGTCGGCATCGTGGAGACCCGGATCTCGATCTCCTTGCCCGCTTCCGTTCTCTTGATCCGCCCGTCCTGGGGCCGGCGTTTCTCCGCGATGTTCAGTCCTGACAGCATCTTCACCCGGCTGACGACCGCCTGGTAGACGATTTTGGGAATGACGTGAACGTCGTGGAGGACGCCGTCGATGCGCAGTCGCACGAGGGCGATGTTCCTCTTGGGCTCCATGTGGATGTCGGACGCACGCTGATCGAAGGCGTGGCTCAACATGTTGTCGAGCGCGGTCACCACGGGCTGCATCGTGGGATCCATCTCGACGGCGGGCCCGGAGAGGAACTCCTGGTTGGTCACGTCGATGGATGAGAGGCGTCCCTCGGTCAGCTGCGATTCCGCGGCTTTGAGCGAGCTCTTGAGGTCGTAGAATCCCTTGTTCACCAGCTCGATGTCTCGCCGGGAGGCGACGACGAGCTTCACCTCGAGCCCCCCGAATTGCTGGAGGTCTCTAAGGGGCGCGCGGTTGAAAGGGTTCGCGATGGCGAGGGTGACGGTGTTTCCGTGTTTCGAGACGGCGCACATGGTGTGCTTGCGGGCGAACGGAGCGGGTAGCGCGCTGGTGACGACGTCCAGATCGAGGTCGAGAGGATTGATCTTGAGGTAGGGAAGTCCCGCGTGCCGCGCCACGGCTTGGGCGATGTCGTCCTCGCTCAGCGTCCCCAACCTTCGGATTGCCGCCTCCTCGTTGAGGTCCTGGACGCGCATGAAACGGATCGCCTGTTCCTCTTCTTGAGGGCTCAGCATTCCCTCCTCTTTGAGGATGCTGAGAAGGTTGGGTACGGAGCTGGACTCGGTTGTCGGGGCCGGCGGACGCCGCGGATTGGTGGCCATCGAGCTGAGCTGGAAACTTTGGGCTCTGGGCATTATCTCCTCTCGAGTCCGTACAAGTCAAAGAGACGAGATATGGCGTCCTGCCCCTCCTCCTCTGCGTATCCTTATATGAAACAAATGGTTGCCGTCTTGACAGCCAACAGGACCGCTGCTAGACTGCGTCGAAGTTGAGTTTAGACAGGCGCGTAGCTCAGGGGGAGAGCGCTACCTTGACACGGTAGAAGTCGGCGGTTCAAATCCGCCCGCGCCTACCATTTGGCGAAAGGGAGGTCCGGGCGCATGCGCCGCGGGCCTTTTTGTTTTCGAGGTCGATGAGCAGCGAACGAATCGAAGTGAGACTCCCGGACGGATCCGCGAGGACGTTCCCCCGCGGTGTGACGGCCGGCAAGATCGCCGAGGAGCTGTCGCCTGGCCTCGCGCGCCGAGCGGTTGCCGCGCTCGTCGACGGGGAGCCCTTCGATCTCTCCCGGGCCATCGATCGCGACGCGGAAGTCCGCATTCTCACGCCCGCGGACGACGAGACGCTCGAGATTTTTCGACACAGCTCCGCCCATCTCCTTGCCGCGGCGGTCATGCAGTTGTTCCCCGAGGCGAAGTACGGAGTCGGGCCTCCCATCGAAGGCGGATTCTTCTACGACTTTGCCCGCGACGAGCCGTTCACTCCCGAGGATCTGGACAAGATCGAAGCCAAGATGAAGGAGCTCGCGTCTCGAAAGGTCCCCTTCGAGCGAGAGGAGATCCCGAAGAGAGAAGCCGTCGCCCGGTTCCAGTCGATGGGGCAACCTTTCAAGATGGAGCTCGTCGAAGAAAAGGGAGACGACGTGGTCTCTTGTTATCGACTGGGCGAATTCTACGACTTCTGCGAGGGCCCGCACGTGCCCGACACAGGGATCATCAAAGCGATCAAAGTGCTCGGCAGCTCCGCCGCCTACTGGAAGGGTGACGAGGCCAACGCACCGATGCAACGCATCTACGCGACGACCTTCTTCGACGAGAAGAGCCTTGCCGAGCATCTCGCCCGTCTCGAGGAAGCGAAAAAGCGTGACCATCGCAA
>DASPGQ010000213.1 GCA_035620555.1 Vicinamibacteria bacterium | reverse complement strand
TCCTCGGGTTTGCTCATCGGGGACTTTCTTGCTCGTCGCAGCCAATATAGTACGCGGACAATATATATGCAATACGATATATCATACGATCAACATAATCGTCGGTACCGGGCGGGCGTATAATGAGAAGATGGAGCACTTTCTGAGCGTTTCGCTCGGTCTCGGTCTAGCCGCCGCCTGCGGGTTTCGTGTTTTCGTTCCTCTCCTCATCATGAGCGCCGCTTCCTATACCGGACACCTCGGCCTCTCCGAGGGATTCGAATGGGTAGGGAGTTTTCCCGCGCTCGTGGCCTTCGGCACGGCGACGGTGGTCGAAGTGCTCGCTTACTACGTTCCCTGGGTCGACAATCTCCTCGATACCCTGGCTGGACCTGCGGCGGTCGTCGCCGGGGCCGTCGTTACCGCATCGGCGATGACCGACGTGGATCCGCTCGTCAAGTGGACGCTCGCCGTCATCGGTGGCGGCGGGCTGGCCGGGCTCGTAAAAGGAGCGACCACCGTGGCCCGGGGCGCTTCGACGGCGGCAACGGGAGGGTTGGCGAATCCGATTCTCGCGACGATGGAGCTCGGAACGTCCTTCGTTCTGGCCCTCGTGGCCGTGGCGCTGCCGCTGCTCGCCCTCGTGCTCGTCGGAGTGACGGTTCTCTTCCTGGTCAGGAAGCTCGCGGCCCATCGGGCCCGTCGCCAGACGGCTTGAGCTCAGCCCACGCTCAGACGTGGGCGGTATCAAGCTTTGTGGGCATTCTACTCGGCCAGACCCGCCGAAGCCACCACGAGAAGTAGCGCCTTCTGAATGTCGATGTGCCCGTCCTCATTGGACCACCACTCGTGGAGCGAATGCGCCCCTTCACCGGCGCCTCCTCGGCCGATCGTGGTCGCGGGAATACCGAGTGCGATGGGCACGTTGGCATCGGTCGAGCCGCTTCCGAGCTCCGGTTCGACGCCGAAGAAACGGGTTGCGGCGAGAGCGCGCTGGATCAACGGAGTATCGGGATCGACCTTGCCCGACGGTCGATCTCCGACTGGCTGGATCTCTACCGTGAGCGGATCGCCCCGACGCCTGCGCTCGTTCTGCTCCTCGAGGGCACGGGTTACCGCGCGCTGAAAGATGGCGTCGATCTTCTCGAGCTGATCGGGGTCCTCGGAGCGCATGTCGACCTCCGCCCAGTTCTCGAACGGTATCGCATTCACCGACGTACCCCCTCCGATGCGGCCGATGTTGTAGCTCGTGCGCGGGCCGGAGATGACGAATTCCGCGGCTTCCTCATCGAAAAAATGAATGGCTCGCGCCAGGGCGTGCGCCGGATTGGCGAGGCCGAACGCCCCCCACGAGTGGCCCCCTGGACCCTTGAAGGTGAGGCGGTAACGGTGAGAGCCAATGGCATGGTTCAGGACCCGCTCGGTGCTGCCGCCATCGACGGCGATGAACTCATCGATTCGTGGACCGCCTTCGCGAAACAGGTGCTTGACGCCGCGAAGGTCGCCGAGCCCCTCCTCGCCCACGGAGCCCACGATCAGCAGATTCGATTTCGTCTTCACTTCGGCTCGGGTCAAGGCGCGGACCAGCGTGAGGACCAGCACCAGCCCGCGAGTATCATCTCCGATGCCGGGCGCGTGCAGTCGGTCGCCCTCGCGGCGAACGGTGACGTCGGTGCCTTCGGGGAAGACGGTGTCGAGGTGTGCGACGACCGCCACGGTGCGCCCTCCCTCGGCTCCGGTGATCTCGCCCAGGACGTTCCCGACCTCATCGGTCGTCACACTTTCGAGGCCCGCCTCGCGAAGCATCTCGGCGTACCGAGCCGCACGCTTGTCTTCCATGAAAGGGGGAGCCGGGATCTCGGTCAGGTGGATGAGGTCGCGCTCCGTTTGCGGCTCGAGCGCGACGATGATCTCGAAGGCTTCGCGGACCTTCGGCCGCGCGGCGATCTCGCGTATCTCGACGTCGTATTGGTCTTGGGAGATGACACTCAAGAAGAGAGACAGAAACAGGGTCATGTCGATTCCACTCCGGTCAGAAGGGTCGGAGCGGCGATTCTATAACATCGCGACTTCTCAACCCGAGTGGGTGCCATCGCTCTCACTCTCTTCGTTCGCGGGAAACGAAAGGGCTTCGGAACGGGCCACCCATAGGGTACCCACGAGGTCTCCCATCATGTTCACCGTCGTGCTCCCCATGTCCACCAGCCGATAGATCCCTCCGACGATGGCAGCGATCTCGACGGGAAGCTGAAACGCCTCGACGAAGAGGAGGGCGGACACCAGTCCGCCGCCCGGGATCCCGCTCGAGGCCTGAGAGAGGACTAGGCCGAGCGCCAAAACGCTCACCATCGCGGCACCGTCGAGATCGATGCCGGCGGACTGAGAGGTGAAGAGCAAGACCGAGCCCAACATGACGGCCGTACCATCTTTGTTGAACTGGGCGCCGAGAGGGAGAGTGAAGGCGTATACGGCTCGCGGCAGTTTCAAGCGTTTCTCGGCGAGCTCCAGCGATACCGCGAGACTGGCCAGGCTGCTGCAGGTGGCCGCGGTGGTCGCGTAGAGCGGTCCAGTTTTCCTCAGGAACTCCAGAGGTGAGGTTCGTCCGAAGAAGAGCACGAAGACGAGATAGAGCGCCACTACGATAGCCTGGGCGAGCCACACGGATGCGAGGAAACGCGCGAGGGGTCCGAAGAGTCCCGACCCGTATTGACCCACGGTCGCTGCGGCGAGTGCTCCGATGCCGATGGGGCCGAACCGGAGAACGAGGGCGACCAGTTTTCGAAAAAGCTCCGCTGCCGCATTGAAGAGGCCGTCGAGTGGTTGGCGGCGCTCCTCGGGTAGAAGGGCTGTGGCGAAGCCGAGGAGCACGGAAAAAAAGACGATTTGCCCCACGTTGCCCCGGGCGAAAGCATCGACGACGTTGGTGGGGACGAGATCGAGAACGACCTCGCCAACGCTCGGCAACGCTCCGAGTCCCTCGGGCGGTGTTTCGGCGAGCACCATCCCGTCGCCAGGTCGAAGCCATGCGGTCGTGGCCAATCCCAGGAGAATCGCCACGACCGTGGTCAGCGTGTAATAAACGATGATCTTGACGCCGAGCCGGCCGAGTAACTTGACGTCGGTCATGGAGCCGATCGCCGCCACCAAGTTGAAGAAGACGAGCGGAATGGCTGCCATCATGAGGAGTCGTATGAACAGGTTGCCAAGCGGCTCGAAGGCAGCGGCAGATTCCCCGAGAACGAGGCCGACGACGACACCGGCCACCATGAATACGAGAATCCGGGCGCCGAGAGACAGGCGACGGTAGCGGTCGAGAAGCCACACGGAGGTTCGTCAGGGGATTCTTTGAGGGCGGTCCGCTCCCAAAGGAAGCTCCGCGACCAGCGTCAGCACAGGGCCTTGCGCAGACGCTCGAGCCCGAGGTCGATCTCTTGCCACGACCGCGCGCAGGTGATCCTCACATGACCCTCGCCCGAAGGGCCGAAGGCCGAGCCGGGCACGACTGCGACGCCGTAGTCCTCGAGGAGGTGAGCGGCCAAGGCCATCGAACACGAGGCTCTCTCCCGGATGTCCGCCCAGGCGTAGAAGGCTCCTTCGGCCATCGTGCATCGAACCCCGGGCAACGCATCGAGCGCGGCGGTGACGGTGCGGGTGCGCCTTTCCCAATCGCTCCAGAGAGACCTCACTTCCTCGGGCGGCTCACGACCGTAGGCCAGAGCCCCAGCGGTCTGGGCGAAGGAGCTCACGCAGGTCACGAGGTGCTCCTGGACCGTGAGCATCGCGTCGACGATCGCCTTCGGGGCGAAGGCGAAGCCCACGCGCCAGCCGCCCATGCAAAAGCTCTTCGTCAACCCCATGAGGGTGATCGTCCGTTCTCGCATTCCCGGGATCGCCGCGATCGATCCGTGCCGGCGCCCGTCCCAGGTGAGTCTTTCGTAGGTTTCGTCGGAGTAGACGAGGAGTCCGTGTGTCTGAGCGAGCGAAGCGATGACTCGCTGATCTTCCCGGGCGTGGATCACACCCGTGGGGTTGTGGGGCGAGCACAAGATGATGCCTTTGGTGCTGTCAGTAACGCTCTCTGATAGCTGCCGCTCTCGATCGCGGAACCGGCACTCGCGCGAGATCGTCACCGGGCGGGCCACGGCGGAAGCGTAGCGTACCGCTGGCTCGTAGCTGACGAATCCGGGGTCTTCGATCAGCACTTCGTCACCGGGATCGAGCGTCGCCAGCAACGCGGCGAACAATCCTTGCTTGCAGCCGAGCGTCGCCACGATCTCCCGACTCGGGTCGGCATCGAGGCCGTTGTCTCGCGCGAGCTTGATCGAGCATGCCTCGCGAAACTCGGGCTTCCCCCGCGCCATCGTCTGGTGGGTGTCGCCTTCATGCATCGCACGAGTCGCTTCCCGCACGAGGTATTCGAACGTGTGCTCCGAGGCACGGCCGGCGGAGAAGTCGACCACCGACAACCCTTGCCTCTTCTTCTCCGCCACGGCGTCGGCGATCCGCACGGTCGCAGACGGCGGGATGTTGCGCGCTCGTTCGGCGACCGCCTCGCATCTCACGCGGCGATTGTATCGGGACGCGACGAAAAGGAACAAGCCCGCCCTCGAGAATCACGATCTCGGTGATAAAGTGAATGGATGCCGAGCCGAATGATCGTTCTCGCGGGAGTGCTCTGCCTGTGCTGTTCGGCGGGAGAGGCGCCGGTGGCGACGAACGAGTCGGCCGGGCGTGCCCCCGAAACCATCACCGGAAAAACCGCCCGAGCTACGGGAGGCTTTCCGTCGGTGGTCTTGCTCGTGCCCGAGGGCGAGTCCCCAGAACCGACCGTTGCTGCTCCCGCGGTGATGGACCAGTACGGAAACGCATTCCACCCCAAGCTGCTCGTCGTTCGCCCCGGCCAAGCCGTGGAATTTCGTAACAGCGAGGATGTTCTTCACAACGTGCACGTCGTGAATGCGGAAACGCGAGAGACCCTATTCAACGTGGGCACACCCGTGGTCGGCTCCTATCGGCACACGTTCGATACCGAAGGCGTCTACGACGTCTCTTGCGAGATTCATCCCGCGATGGCCGCATTCGTCGTGGTGACCGATGCGCCTTATACGGTGATCGCCGACCCGGACGGTTCTTTCGGCATCTCCGGGCTTCCCGCCGGCACCTACCGCGTCACCGTGTGGAACCTCGATCCCGGAGGTCGGCTCGAACGTACGATCGAGGTGCGAGAGGGCGAAGACTTCTGGGAGCTCGAGGCGGGTGAGTCGTGAAGCCCGCTCCCATCAAATCCACGATCACCGTTCGGGATCTCGAGAAGGTCGACATTCGCGTGGGTACGATCGAGTCGGTCGAGGAGATCGAGGGCGCCGACGAGCTGATGAAGCTCTCGGTGGACTTCGGGGATCAGAAACGGCAGGTGCTCGCGGGCCTCAAGAAGGAGCGCGAGGACCCGCGAGAGCTCGTGGGAAGGCAAGCGCTCTTCGTCGTAAATCTGAAACCGCGCCGCATGCGAGGTCAGCTGTCCGAAGCGATGCTGTTCGACATCGGGTACGCCGACGGCCTGCGCCCGCGACTCGCGGTTCCGGAAGAGCCTGTTCCCAACGGCGCTCGCGCCGGGTGATAGCCGTGCTATTGCTGCTTCGGTTTCGCGCTCCGTCCCGACGCACCGCTTCGTGAGTAGCCCGAAGGTGTGGCGGCCGCGCCCGACGAGCTCCCATCGGAGCTTCCAACCGAGCCGCCGCCGTCCGAGCCGTCGCGCCATTTCGCACGACGCCCCCCCTCGGAAGGTTCCCGGCGGCT